>DYEN01000147.1 GCA_020725705.1 Anaerolinea sp. | reverse complement strand
GGTACGGGCGCGCGTCGGCGTGCTTACCGAGCAGCACGGCCTGTATCAGCGCATGAAGCCCCTCGAATACCTCGATTTCTTCGCCCAGCTTTACCATCTGCCCCCCGAGCTGCGCCGGCGCCGCCCGCTGGAGCTGATGGCGCATTTCGGGCTGGCCGACGCGCTTGACAAGCGGCTTGGCGAGTTCTCAAAAGGTATGCAGCAGAAGCTCGCGCTGGCACGGGCGCTGCTACACGACCCGGCGGTGCTGTTGCTCGACGAGCCGACCTCGGCCATGGATCCGCAGAGCGCCCGGCTGGTGCGCGAGGCCATCCGCGAGCTGCAGCGCGCCGAGCGGACCATCGTCATCACCACGCACAACCTGGCCGAAGCGCAGATGCTCGCCGACCGGATCGGGGTCATCCGGCATGGACGGATCATCGCCGCCGGGACCTTCTCCGAACTGGCGCGGCGCTTTGTCGGCCCGCCGCTGATGGAACTGCGTGTCGCCAACGGTCTCAACGGGCTGGCCGACGCGCTGCGCGATCAGGTGCAGCTTGTCGAGCACGGCAGCGGCTGGTTACGCTACCGCACGGCAAACCCCGCCGAAGACAACCCGGCCATTCTGCGCCGCTTGCTGGGCCTGGGGGCCGAGGTTATCACCCTCAGCGAGGTTTCGCGCACCCTCGAAGATGTTTATCTCCAGATCGTTCGGGAAGATGAAGGGCACGATTCCCATGGCGAGCCTGAGCCATCCGTACACTGACAGCCCGGCCCGGCGCGCGGTATTCAGCCGGACGCTGTCCAACGCACTGATCGTGACCCGCCGCGAGGTCCGCGACAGCTTCCGCGATTGGCGCATTATGTCGCCTATCTTCCTGCTGACGCTGGTCTTTCCGCTGCTGGCGAACGCGATGACGGACCTGTTCATCACGTTTTTCGAGGAAAACGGCGCCGAGCCGCTGCTGCCCGCCCTACTGCCGCTGCTGCCTATGATCGTCGGCTTCTTCCCGGTGTCGATCTCGCTGGTCATCGCGCTGGAGACATTTGTCGGCGAAAAAGAGCGCCTCAGCCTCGAACCCCTGCTGGCGACGCCGCTGACCAACACGGAACTCTATCTGGGCAAGTCGTTCGCGGCCATGCTGCCGCCTCTGCTTGCCAGCTACGTCGGGATCGCGATCTACGTGGGCGGCCTGGTCTTTGGCAACACCCAGTGGCGGCCACCGCTGGTGCTGGTGGTTCAGATTCTGGTGCTCACCACCGTCCAGGCGCTGGTGATGGTCACCGGCGCGGTGGTGATCTCCAGCCAGACGACGTCCACCCGCGCCGCCAATCTGCTGGCCAGCTTTATCATCATCCCCATGTCGATGCTGGTCATCCTCGAAAGCATCATCATGGTCCAGCCTCACCGCCGCTACGTGCTGTGGTTCCTGGCCCTTGGCCTGCTGGTGACGGTGGCGCTGCTGGTGCGTATGGGCGCGCGCCTCTTCAACCGCGAGGAACTGCTTGGCCGCTCGCTCGATCAGCTCAATCTACGCTGGATCGGGCGCACGTTCGCGCAGCAGTTTCGCGGTCCGCAGCTCCGCCGGGCAACGCCGGGTACCTGGTATCGCACCAGTGTGATGCCGGCTGTCCGCGCGCTGGCACGGCCTGCCGCGGTGACGGCTCTGTGCGCGGCAGCGGCGTTTGCCGGGGGATGGCTCGCCGCCGGTCGCTGGCCGCTGCCGCTCGATCGCGCCGCAGTAGACGACGCCACGCTGGCCGAAAATCTGCAGGCATGGTTCGAGCTTGGGCGCAACAACCCCGACCTGATCCTGGCCGCGATCGGACAGAACTTGCGCGCGCTGGCTCTGGCGACGATTCTGGGGGTGTTTACGTTCGGAGTGCTGTCGCTGACCGTCGTCATGCTTCCCTTTGGGCTGCTCGGCTACATCCTGGCGCAGGTTGCAGCCGCCGGGCTAGACCCGCTGCTCTTTCTGGCAGGGGTCGCGCCTCACGGCGTAGTAGAGATCCCGGCCATCCTTCTGGCGGGTGCCGCAGCCCTGCGCCTGGGCAGCATCGTCACCCATCCCCCCGCCGAGATGCCCGCCGGGGAAGCCTGGGTACGCGCGCTGGCCGACACCGTGAAAATCGGCGTCGCGCTGGTCTTGCCCCTGATCGTCGTTGCTGGTATGCTCGAAGTTGCGGTCACACCTCGCATTGTCGAGCTGGTTCTGGCACGCTGACCGGCGACTGAACGGCCTAATCGATAGGAGACGCTATGGCGCGCCTTACAGTCCTCGGATCGGCGGCTGCCGTCTCAGACCTTGCTCACGACAACACCCATCTTCTGCTTCAGGGCGACCGCGGCACGACCATCCTGATCGACTGTGGCTCCAATCCGCTGCCCAAGCTGGTGCGGATGGGTCTCAGCGCCGAAGACCTCACCGCGCTCATTCTCACGCACTTCCACCCGGACCACGTGTCCGGGTTGATGATCCTGCTAATGCAGCTCTGGTTGATGGGCCGGCGCAGCCCGCTTCCAATCTACGGATTGCACCACTGCTTACAGCGGGTCGAGATCACCATGCAGGCGGCGATGTGGGACACCTGGCCGGATTTCTTCGAGGTTCAGCTGGTACGGCTGCCGGAGCGGGAAGATGTCCTCGTCCTGGACTGTACGGAATTCCGCATTACGTCGTGGCCGGCCGCGCACTACATCCCAACCATCGCCTTGCGCGTTGAGATCAAACCGGCGGCACACGTGCTCAGCTACAGCGCCGACACAGCCCCCACCCCCATCATCGAGCGCATGGCGCGAGGGGCGGATCTGCTGATTCACGAAGCGGCGGGCGAAACCCCCGGTCATTCCAGCGCCGCGCAGGCGGGCCAGACAGCAGCACGTGCCGGGGCAAAGCGCCTGGTGCTGATTCATTATGATGTGCGACGCACGCCCGAAGAACTGGCCGCCGAGGCACGGACAACGTTTGATGGACCAGTTGAGGTTGCTCAGGATGGAGATGTCTACGAGATATAGCGGCACGTGCTAATGACTACACGAAGATCAGGGGCCTGCGCCCGCGCTTGCCGCCGACGCGCCAACTCCAACCGGCTCCAGCGTGACATGCACAAACCCCACCCCTTCACGCGGCGGCAGTAGGTCCTGAATCTCCGCCACCACAAACAGCGCTCCACCAAGCCGCACCCGCTGGCCGAGCCGGGGACGGCGTCGCTCAACCCGAATGGCACCCGGATGCCCGCCCCCTCTAACCACATAGCTGACCTGGTAGCTGGCCATCTGCCCTGCTCCTGCGGCAGCCCGCCGCGATCGCTACCTTCTATTGCTAGAATACCCGATTCACACGCAGGAAAGCAAGAAAGCCGATTAGAGTTCTATTGATGCTCTTATTGAGGCATCGGTGCAGGTGTGGTATGATCCTCGCCAATGGTCAGCGAGGCTTTGGATCCAAGTGACGCTGCCAGTACGTTTCATGGAGCACACGCGTGCATGTCTAAGAGGGAAATACCACCCGAGCAGTCAAGCTCCTCGCGCATGGATCTTGATGTCGACGACGTGGTACGGGGTACAACGCGGCGCTGGGTTGTTGTTCGCCACGTGACGATCTGGCATCCGCCGACGGATGTCTACGAGCACGCGGATCAGTTGTACGTCGTGGTTGAGATCGCCGGGATGCGCGAGGGGGATTTCAACGTCATTTTGCAGAGCCACAAGCTGATCATCAGCGGTACTCGCAAGCGGACGACACCGTCCGATGCATCCTACCACCAGCTTGAAATTGCCTTTGGCGAGTTCCGAACCGAAGTGAGCCTGCCGTGGCCGGTGGAACGCAACGCCGTGACCGCGACATACCGCGACGGATTTCTGCGCGTCACCCTGCCCCATGCTGCTCCCCGGTCGGTACAGATCGTGAATCTGGATGAAGAGTAGCCATGCAGGATGGCCTTCGGTTGTCGGAACACGTCAGGGCGCATGCTGTGAGTGAGTGAGGGTATGGTCAAAAAGAAAACACAGCCTCAGGGCACCCCGCCGGAACAGACGCCCAACACCGAGCAGAACGCAGGTGAGGAGCAACCGGTAGACACGGCAGTGCATGACGATGCCGAGCGCATGTTGAACGTCAGCACCGAGGGCGGCGGCACATCCGGCGCATCTGAGACTGCCGGGAACAGCGGCAACCCCGATGTCGAATCGGTGCTGTCGTCCCCGCAAGAACTACCGGTATTGCCACTGCGCGGCCTGGTTGTCTTTCCGCAGACAACCATTCCTCTGACCGTCGGCCAGCCGCGCTCGATCCGCTTGGTCGACGAGGTGGTCGGCGGGAATCGCCTGATCGCGCTGGTCGCCTCGCGCAATCCGGAGCTTGAGACGCCGGGACCCGACGAGGTCTACCAGCGCGGCACGCTGGCGCAGATTCACCGCCTGTTCCGCGCGCCGGACGGCACCATCCGCCTGCTGGTGCAGGGTGTTGCCCGCATTCGCATTCAGGAATGGGTCCGGACCGAGCCATATCTGGTCGCCCGCATCGTGGCCGACCCCGAAACGGTCGAGCAGTCGATCGAGGTCGAGGCGCTGATGCGCAACGTCGTTGAGCTATTCGGCCGGATGGCGGATCTGGTGCCCAGCATCCCCGGCGAGTTGATCCAAGCGGCCGTCAACGTCGAAGACCCGCTCCAGCTTGTCTACGCGCTGGCGACCTATATCCGCCTTAGCCTCGAAAACCAGCAGAACCTGCTGGAAATCGATTCCGTGCTCGAAAAGCTGCGCACGCTGATGGGCCTGCTCAACAAAGAGCTGGAAGTCCTCGAGCTGGGACACAAAATCCAGAGCGAAGCGCAGTCCGAGATGGAGAAGATGCAGCGCGAGTATTTCCTGCGCGAGCAGCTCAAGGCCATCCAGCGTGAGCTTGGCGAAGGCGACGAGCAGGCGGTTGAGATCGAGGAGTTCCGCCAGAAGATCGAGAAGGCGAACATGCCTGAAGAGGCCGAGCGCGAGGCACGGCGCGAGCTGGATCGCCTGGCGCGCTTGCCCACCGCGGCGGCGGAATACGGCGTCATCCGGACATATCTCGACTGGATGGTTAGCCTGCCCTGGAACATTCGCACAGAAGACAACCTGGACATCGCGCACGCGCGCGCGGTCCTGGACGAAGACCATTACGGCCTGGAAGATGTCAAGGAGCGCATCCTCGAATACCTCGCCGTGCGTAAGCTGCGGCAGGAACGTGCCACGGAGATCCAGGAGCGCCGCCCGACCGACTCGTTGATCCGCCGTGAGCGCGAGGGCGCGATCCTGTGCTTTGTTGGGCCGCCTGGTGTGGGTAAGACGTCGCTGGGCGCGTCCATCGCGCGCGCGATGGGCCGTCGCTTCACACGCCTGTCTTTGGGCGGCATTCGCGACGAGGCGGAGATCCGTGGCTTCCGCCGTACTTACATCGGCGCCATGCCGGGGCGCATCATCCAGACCCTGCGCCGGGTCGAGAGCCGCAACCCGGTCATCATGCTTGACGAAGTGGACAAGATCGGGCGGGATTTCCGGGGCGACCCGGCCTCGGCGCTGCTGGAGGTTCTGGATCCGGAACAGAATCACGAGTTTCGCGATCACTACCTGGATGTGGCGTTCGACCTGTCCGAGGTAATGTTCATCACCACCGCGAACACACTGGAGACGATCCCGGGGCCGCTGCTCGACCGCATGGAAGTGATCACGCTCAGCGGCTACACCGAGCATGAGAAACTCCAGATCGCCCAGCGCTATCTGGTCCCGCGCCAGATCCGCGAAAACGGGCTGCGGCCCGACGAACTATCGTTCTCGGACGAGGCGATACTGAAGATCATTCGCGACTACACGCGCGAAGCCGGTGTGCGCGGTCTGGAACGCGAGATCGGGCGCGTGGCGCGCAAGGTGGTGACCCGCATCGCCGAAGGCAAGCAGGCGCAGGTGCGCATCGAAGAAGGCGACATCCTCGAACTGCTCGATCACCCGCGTTTCGGATACCGCACCGAGATCGAAGAGCGCACCGATACGCCCGGCGTCGCCATCGGCCTGGCGGTGACCCCTGTCGGCGGCGATGTGCTGTTTGTCGAGGCTGCACATATGCCCGGCAAAGGCAATTTCCAGTATACTGGACAGCTAGGCCAGGTGATGCAGGAAAGCGCCCGCGCAGCCTACAGCTACATTCGCGCCAAGGCGCAGGATCTGGGGGTTGATCCGGAGTTCTTCGATAAACACGACATTCACTTGCATGTGCCGGCCGGCGCCGTGCCCAAGGATGGCCCTTCGGCGGGCGTGACGATGGCGGTCGCCCTGGCGTCGCTGGTGACACAGCGGCCAGTGCGCAGCGGAGTCGCCATGACCGGAGAAATCACACTCCGGGGTCAGGTTCTGCCGGTTGGTGGCATCAAAGACAAGGTGCTCGCTGCCCATCGCGCGGGCCTGTCGACCGTGATTCTGCCGCGGCGCAACGAGTACGATCTCGACGACGTGCCGCAGGACGTGCGCGACCAGATGACGTTCCACCTGGTTGACAGTGTCACGGATGTATTAGAAGCGGCCCTGGTTCCGCAAGAAGAGCGGGTCACCGAAGGCGAACCCACTCTGGCTGCCCAACACAGCGACTAGCCGGCCGCTTCATGACGCAACAGTGATCGTCCGATACACAGGACGCAACGAGGAAGGCTGCATTGCCCAAGATTTTGATTGTTGACGACGACCGCACCACCGTGAAGCTGCTCCAGACGCTATTGGAGATGGACGGCTTCGAGGTCCTCATGGCGGCGCGCGGCCAGACAGCGATCGAACTCGCTCGGGAAAACCGGCCGGATATTATCCTTGTCGATTACCATCTGGCGGATATGGAAGGTTCCGAGCTGGTTTCCCGGTTCCGATCAGACACCTTGTTTGCGCAACTGCCGATTGTCATGGCTTCTGGATTGGATATGGAAGAAGCCGCTCGCAAGGCGGGCGCCAACGCGTTTCTGATCAAGCCATTTGAGCCAAGCACGCTGGCGGACCTGTTCTACGGTCTCCTTGGGTAATTTGCCTTCTCGACGTCACAATTTTGTCTTCACCAGATGACGGAGAGAGTGGCTTCGTGTCAAACAAATCGCGACGTTCGAAGATGCAGTGGTACCGGATGGACCTGCATCTGCATACCCCTGGCTCGGCGGATTATCAAGAGCCGGGCGTGACATATCTGGACATTCTGCATCAGGCCGAACAGCGCGGCCTGGACATCATCGCCTTCACCGACCACAACACCGTAGCCGGCTATCGGGCGATGATGGAGGAAATTGAACAGCTCGAATATCTGGAAAACCTGGGGCGAATCCGCCCTGAGGAAAAGCTCACGCTAGACGAATACCGGCGTCTGCTGGACCGCATTCTCGTCCTGCCGGGGTTCGAGTTCACGGCCACGTTTGGCTTCCACGTGCTGGGCATCTTCTCGCCTGAAACCAGCGTCCGCCAGCTTGAGTATATCCTGCTTAACCTACAGATCCCGGCCATGACGCTGGATCAGGGGTCCTCGATCGTCGGCGCGTCATCCGATGTGCTGACCGCCTACCGGATGATCGATGCGGCAGGCGGGATCGTGATCGCGGCGCACGCCAATTCCAGTCACGGGGTTGCCATGCGCGGCTTCGACTTCGGCGGACAGACCAAGATCGCCTATACGCAGGACGAACACTTGCACGCGCTGGAAGTCACCGATCTGGATCGCAAGGATCGCCGGAGCACAGCGCGCTTTTTCGACGGTACCAAGCCGGAATACCCGCGCCGGATGCGCTGTGTGCAGGGGTCGGACGCGCACCGTCTGCTGGCCGATCCGCGCAACCCCAAGAACCTGGGCGTGGGTGACCGGATCACGGAAATCCTGCTGCCCGAGCGCACTTTCGAGGCCATCCGTGAGGTCTTTCTGGGCAACGACTTCGCGCGCACGCGCCCCTATCACCCTAGCCATGCGCCCTACGATCACATTCAGATGATCCGCGAGGAAGGGCCAAGCATCGTGCAGGCGTTTCACGAAGGTCTGACACGGCGCGGGGGACGGCTCTACTCGATCATCGCCGATGTGTGTGCTATGGCAAACACCAACGGCGGCACGATCTATGTCGGCGTCACAGCCAAGCCGAAGGAAAAGCCGATCGGCGTTCCCAACCCGAAAGAAGCCATCGAGATCCTTCACGAAGAAATCGAGCGCAAGCTGACACCGCCGATTGAGGTCAACATCGATGTGCTTGAATCGCAGGGCAAGCCGGTGATTCGCATCCAGGTTCCCCGCGGCAGCGACCCGCCCTATGCCATCGACGACAACAAGATCTACGTCCGCGACGAAGCCGAGACAAACCTGGCCGTGCGCGACGAGATCGTCCGGCTCGTGCTGCAAAACCCCGCGCTGCACACTGCGACAAGCAGCCCCGCCGACGCCACCGCGCCCGAGCCGGAGACGGCTGCGCCCGCTCCCGCTCCGGAAGCGCCGCCCATCGGCCACATCGACGCCCCGCGCACCGGTGTTGAGATCATCAGCACCGAGGAACGCAAGGGCGTGAAATATCATGTGATGCGCGATCTGCGGAACGGTAACGTCGTCAAGAACGTCACCCGCTCTTCGGCGCGCCGCCTGTGGCATTACGCGATTCTCGAAAAGGAGTCCAACCCGGTCAATCCGAACGAGGTGGAATGGCATGGGGAGATCGGTCTCTGGAAGCGCTACCAGCGAGGCGGGGCGATGCGCTACGACCTGGTGCAGCGCGAAAACGGCGAGATCCGCGTCTATTATGGAGTCACCGATGACGGCATGCATGGGCCGTGGCTACAGTTTGCCGCCGAAGATGAGCCGGAACCCTGACCCGGATGACTCCCTGAAACCGATACATGCATCCGGACTCCGGGCAGTGGGAGCGGCCTGCTGCCCGGAGCGTCGGATCCCCCGCCCGTGAGTGGCATGAGTCAGCCCGGCGCTCTTCGGCATTGGGAGCTGGCCTGCCTGGTGGCGATTCTGGCGCTGGCGGCGGCGCTACGCATGGGCGCGCCGGGCATCACCGAGTTCAAGCGCGATGAAGCGAACCTGTCGCAACTGGCGCTTGACCTGGCACGCGGCAGAGATTTGCCACTCCTCGGGATCAGCTCGTCGACAGGCATCCCCAACCCCCCTCACAGCGTCTATCTGTTCGCCGTGCCCTACGCCTTTGACAGGACGCCGGTGCTGGCAACCCTGTATGTCGGAGGGCTGAACGTGCTGGCGGTCGGGCTGACCTGGCTGCTCGTGCGGCGCTCTTTCGGCGCGCGCGCGGCCCTGATCGCCGCGCTGCTCTATGCCGCCAGCCCGTGGAGCGCGATCTTTGCGCGCAAGATCTGGGCGCAGAATCTGCTGCCGCCGTTCGTCGTTGCGACGGTGCTGTGCGGCCTGCTCGGTTACCGCGAGCGCAAACGCTGGGCGCAGGTGGCGCACTGGCCGTTACTGGCGATCACCGTGCAAATCCACCTCGCGGCGCTGGCCCTGGTGCCGCTCAGTCCGGTAATGCTGGCGCTGTGGGCGCGACACGTGCACGGTCGGCTGCTCGCTGCGGGGCTGGTGCTCGCCGGGCTGACGGCAGTCCCGACGGTGATCGGCGCGCACGACGCCGGCTTGCTGACGCTCGACACGCTCGAACGCGGGATCGTGTCCGAAGACAAGCCATCCCGGCAGGTGACGGCTCAGGCACTTGAGCTGGCGTGGCTGACAACAGCCGGGACGAACATCCACGCGCTGGCCGGTCCGGAGCAGTTCCGCGCCTATCGCGAGACCGTGCCGGACGCCGGCCCGCTTTTCTGGCTGGTGCCGCTCGGTGCCGCTGCAAGCGCCGCGGCGCTGATCGGACGCGCGGCGCGGGCGGGCTTCCGGCGCCATCGAGCCGGGGTTGTGCTGGCGCTTTGGCTGGTGCTGCCGGTGCTGGCGTTCACCTGGGAGTGGACCGCGGTCGCCCAGCACTACCTGATCCCCATGCTACCTGCCGCCTTCGCCCTGGCCGGAGTCGGCGGCGCGGCCCTGTGGGAGCACCTGCCGCGCACCCGCGCAGGTCACGCACTGCGCGCGGCGCTGGCGGGCGCGCTGATGGCGATTGTCGTGCTCCAGGCCTATCACTTCGCTGCGCTTTTGCGCTTTGTGGACACCCACGACACGCCGGGTGGCTTCGGCACCCCGCTCGGCGACCTGCTCGCCATCCGGTCTGACATCCTGGCGCGCCATCCGCACGATGTGATCGTGATCAGCGAGGGCGAGGCCGCCCCCTACGACGAGATTCCGGCCGTATGGGGAGTTCTGCTGGATGGGATTGCCCCCATCCGCTTTGTGAACGGGCAACGCACAGCAGTCGTTCCGGCGCGCCCTGCCGTCGAACTGATCGCCGTGCGGCCTGACCTGCGCCCCTGCCCTGACGCAGAATGCCGCATAAGCCGGCCCGATGCAGCGGTGTTCGAACCGCGCCCCGGCGGCCCGGCCTATGTTGTGCGCGCAGCGGGCGCGGACCTGTGGGCAGACGAGATCATTCCTGTCGATCCCGTCCGGTTTGCCAACGGCGCCTACCTGACCGGATACGCACTCGTGCCGGGGGAGGTGCTACTCCAGTACCGGCTCAGCGGACCAGCTCCGGCGGACTATCAGGTATTCGCGCACGCGCTGGATTCGGATGGCAACCGGCTCGCGCAGGCCGACCGCCCCGGCTGGCCGGGCCGCTACTGGAGCGAGGGAGACACACTCTACCTGTGGTTCGAGCTGGCGATCCCGGATCAGGCGGTGCGGCTCAGCGTGGGCATGTACACGCTCGAGGATGGCGCCTATCACAACGTGGAAGTTCTGGATGAACGCGGGGCATACCTGGCGCAGGCGGCGGAACTGGCGCTTGAGGCCAACTAGCTGCGCGACGTGGCGGCGCTAGCGAGCCATCCAGGTGCCGGGCGCCCCCGCCACAAAAATGAACGTCTGCCCCAGAGCGTCGACCGCTATCATCTCCCCGCGCTCGAAGCGCAGCACTTGAGCGCCGGTTGGACTTTCGGGCGCCGTCGCCCACCCGATGCGATCCCGCACGGGCGGGTTCTCGCGCCAGGCTTTGCCGAACCCTCGCTGCGGCTCCAGCAACCCTTCCGGCGGAACGCTGCCCACGCTCTCCGGGTCCACACCCTCGACGAACGTGTCGTTCAGGCGTTGGTAGGTGCCATCGTTAAGCAGCGCGTAGATCGCGGCCTGCGTCCCGGCGCCAAGCGATGACACCCAGATCATCCGCCCGTTCTGATAGGGCTGGTGGGCACCGCTCACCGGCGTGGGCGCGCTCGCCAGCGGACAGCCGATGGCCGTCTGCAAACCGGGATCGCTCTGGTAGATCGCCCCAAAGACCCCCGGCACGGCGGTTCCGCAGGAGTTGTCGACACCGGGCAGGGCCGCATCCACCCCGCCGCCCACCGGGCCGTAAACCGCCGGCCCGCCGGGCGTGCCGGGCGTGTTCGTCGTGGTTGGCGTGAAGGTCGGCGTCATGGTAATCGGAGCCGGGCGCGTCGGCGTGGGGATGGGGGTGCTGGGGTCAAACGTCGGCAGCAGCGCCGCCGCCGTGAGCGTGATTTCCGGCGTCGGGCTGGGCGTCTCGGTTGCCACGATCGGGATCACGAGCGGGAGATCGGTCGCCGTGACGTAGATCGGCAGCGGCGTGGGTGGTGTGTCGCGCAGCGACCCGCAGCCCGCCACCAGCAGGCCCAGCACCACCAGCCCGCCCATCAGCCCGACGGCGTGCGCGCGTCTCATGTCAGCCCTCGCCGCCTGGCTGGCGCTCGACCTGCGCGTGAATTGTGCCATCGTCCCGCACCCATCCGACGGCCATGTGCGGCGTGTTGTAGGCATAGCCCACGCGGCCCTGTGGATCGACTACGATGATGCCGCCGTAGCCACCGGTTCGTTCGTGCAGCAGCGCGATCGCGTAGTCCGCCGCTTCCTGGGCCGAAAACCCGCGCTCCACGGCGTCTGTCGCCGTCTTCGATAGCACCACACGCATAATGCTTTCGCCGTGACCGGTGGTGGCCGCCGCGCCCGCCCGGTTGTCGGCGTACGCGCCCGAGCCGACGAGCGGTGAATCACCGACGCGGCCCGGCATCTTGAAATGCACGCCGCCCGTTGACGTGGCCGCGGCGACGTTTCCCTGCACGTCGATGGCGACCGCGCCGACCGTGTCCATCGGGTTTGGCGTCAGGCCGGCAGGCACGCGATAACCGGCCTGCATCTGGAAGCGCCGGAAGCGTTCCACCTCGCGAGGCACGGTCAATTCGGCTTGCGCGGCCAGACGCATCCCTTTCATCTCGGCAAAGCGGCGTGCGCCCTCCCCCACCAGCAGGCTGTGCTCGGTGTCTTCCATAATCAGCCGCGCCAGTCTGACGGGGTTGGTGATGCCCCGTACAGCAGCGACCGCGCCAAGCGCCAGCGTGCGGCCATCCATAATGATCGCATCCAGCTCGATCTCGCCGTCGCGGTTCAGCGCGCTACCCACCCCCGCGTTAAAAACCGGGTCGTCTTCCATCAACGCCACGGCCTGCTCCACCGCATCGAGCGCCGAGCCACCCCGCGCCAGAATCGCCCACCCGGCCTCGACCGCCGCGCGCACCCCCGCGATCCGCTCTGTGTACGTCTCGGCTTCGATCTCCCACGCGTCGCCGTGGACAATCAGTGCTGGTTTCACCGTTTGCTGCACTCCACCCTTTTACGAACCGGCCAACAACTCTGCGTCCAGTCTAGCAGAAGCCAGCCCGAAAGATGAAATGCTGTTGGGCGGCCTCTTTGCACGGTGCCGCGGCGCCGCGGCCAGGAGCAAAAAGGGCGCACGTCTGGGGTGTGCGCCCTAACCGGTTGATCACGACTTGCGGCCAAACTTGGCCTCGAGCAATTCGGCCACAGTCGGGTTGCCCAGCTCCTGCAGCTCGTAGCGCACGCGGCGGAAGGGCTTATCGATCGTGATGACGCGGCTGAGGTCGATCGGAGTGGCGACCAACACCAGGTCCGCCGGCGTATTGCGGATCGTCGCTTCGAGGTCCGCGCGCTGCTTGGCGCCATAGCCCATCGCCGGCAGCAGCGTGCCGGTGGTCGGATACTTCTCGAACGTTTCGACGATGCTGCCGACAGCGTAGGGCCGCGGATCGACCAGCTCGCTGGCCCCGAAACGCTGTGCAGCCACAACCCCCGCGCCGTATGCCATCTCGCCGTGGGTGAGCGTCGGCCCGTCCTCGATGACCAGTACTCTCTTGCCGTGGATTGCCTCGGCGTCTTCCACAAAAGTGGGCGACGCGGCTTCGATGACGATCGCGTCCGGGTTCACCTGGCGAATGCTCTCGCGGACCTTCCGCACGCCGTCCGGGGGTGCCGTGTCCACCTTATTGATCACCACGACATCCGCCATCCTCAAATTCGCTTCGCCGGGATGATAGGTCAGCTCATGACCGGCGCGGTGCGGATCCACCACGACAAAATACAGATCGGGCTGAAAGAAGGGCAGATCGTTGTTGCCGCCATCCCACAAGATAATGTCGGCTTCCTGCTCTGCCTCGCGCAGAATGGCCTCGTAGTCCACACCCGCAAAAACCACCACACCGCGATCCAGGTGCGGCTCGTATTCCTCGCGCTCTTCAATCGTCACGTCGTGCTTGTCGAGATCGGCGTAGTCCGCAAAACGCTGCACCCTCTGCCTGGCCAGATCGCCGTACGGCATGGGGTGCCGCACGACGGCGACCTTGTAACCGAGCCGCCGTAGCGCGTCGCTGACCGCACGTGTTGTCTGGCTTTTGCCCGATCCCGTCCGCACTGCCCCGACGCCCACAACCGGCTTGGTGCTCTTCAGCACCGTGTGCTTGAGGCCCATCAGGCGATAGTCCGCGCCGGCAGCCAACACCTGGCTCGCCTTGTGCATCACGTACTCGTGCGACACGTCCGAGTAGGCGAACACTACCTCGTCGACGTCATACTGCGCGATCAGCGCCGTCAGGTCCGCTTCATCGTAGATCGGGATGCCATTGGGGTACAGGCGGCCCGCCAGCTCAGGCGGATAGGTGCGCCCTTCGATGTCCGGGATCTGGGTCGCAGTAAACGCGACCACCTCATAAGCTTCGTTGTCACGGTAATACCGGTTGAAGTTGTGGAAGTCCCGGCCAGCGGCCCCCATAATCAAAACACGTGTTTTCGGCATTGTCAGAATGTCTCCCTATTTTTGAGCACAGACTAACGCGTTCGGCGCGGGTTGGCGCGCAGAGCGCGTGGATACGCAATCATCGCCAGCCCAATGCTGAGTAGATAGAGCACCAGCAGCGGACCGACCACCAGCAACATATTAAACGGATCGACGGTGGGCGTGATCAGCGCTGCAACCACGGTGATCAAAACCACCGCCAGCCGCCAGTTCCGGATCAGCGGTGCGGGACCAACAATCCCCAACCGCGCCAGCACAAATACGACAACCGGCATCTCAAACGCCACCCCGATCCAGAACAACAGCGAGGTGAGGAAGGCAATATAGCGTTCAGCCGTCCACTCGGCCTTGAAGATCTCGCTCTCAAAGTCTTGCAAGAAGCCCAGCGCAGCCGGGATCATGATGAACCATGCGAAGGCCACGCCGATCAGAAACAGCGCGGTCGTGGCGGGCAACGCCAGGTAGATCCAGCGCTTTTCTTTGCGCGTAAGTCCGGGTGCAACAAAGAGGAATAGCTGGAGCGTAATGTAGGGAATCGCCAGAATCGCCCCGGCCAGCAGCGCGACCCGGAAGTACATCACCACGCTCTCGGTCGGGCCGAGGACCTGCAGCTCTGCGCCGTAGGGGCGGATGAGATAGCGCAGGATCGAGCCGGTGAAGAACACGGAAGCGATCACACCGATCGCCAGCGCCAGAAGCGCGCGAAATAGGCGCCGGCGCAACTCGTTGAGATGCTCAAACAGCGTCAGCGGCGTGTCGTCGACGTCGCCGCGCAGGGAGCGCCAGGCATCGTAACGCTGCGGAACGGTGGGTTTCCCTTTATCGTGGGGGATAGGGTGATTGGACATGGAGCTTACGGCTGACTTCCCTGGTGATCATCCCGGCCGGCCCGCTGTGGTTGCGACGAGCGCAGTTCTGTTTCGTGCAGCACCAGCGAGCCGAGCACTCCGTTGACAAAGCGCGGTGTGCTCTCGGCGCCAAACAGCTTGGCAAGCTCAATCGCCTCGTTGATCACCACTTTGACCGGCGTTTCCGGTTCGTAGAGTAGCTCGTACACAGCCAGACGCAAAATGTTGCGATCCACCACCGCGAGCTGCTCCAGTGGCCACTCGGGCGCATAGCGGCGGATCAGGTCATCGAGCGGCAAGCGATGCGCCAGCACCCCATCCACCAGCCGCACCACCAGCCGGCGCACTTCCGGCCGGGCGTCTTCGTTCTCCAGATGAGTGCTGAGAACTTCGGTGCGATCGTGTGAGGTCGAGTCCAGCTCGTACAGAATCTGCAGCGCGAGGCTACGGGCGCGATGGCGGTAATCGGTAGTGGGCACGTTGGGTCTACCTAGCTTGCCAGGTCTCTACGAGTCCGGCTCGGTCCGAAGGCCAAAATCAACGTCCTCGACATGGACATTGACCGACTCGACTTTCATGCTCAACAGCTCGCGGATCGAGCGTTCGACCGCCTTCTGCACGTTGACGCACATCTCACGCAGGTTCACAGTCGGATCGGCCACGACATACAGGTGCGCGGTGACCGTCCCGTCTTCCACCGTGATCTGCACGCCGTTGGCAGCGGGCACACGCCTAAGCAAGCGCCCTACGCCGCCCGGTGTGCCGCCCATACGCAGCACTCCGGGCACGCTCAACGTCGCCTTGCGCGCAATCGTCAGCAGGACCCCTGGCGCCAGCGTCACCGTATCGTTTGGATGCCGCGGACTCACCATCGCCGTTCTCCGCCACTCAATCCCCGCAAGCCTGCTCGGCTGCAACTCATCCCATGATCAGGCCGCCATCCACCGACAGTACATGGCCGGTGATGTAACCGGCTTGTTCGGATGCCAGAAAAGCTACCGCATAGCTGACGTCCTCAACCGTTCCCCAGCGGCCCATCGGGATGTTCGCCACCAGCGTATCAAGTATATCCTGTGGCAGGTTCTCCGTCAGCTTTGTCTTAATGAAGCCGGGCGCCACAGCGTTGACCGTGATATTGCGCGAAGCCACTTCGCGGGCCAGCGCCTTCGTCATCCCGATCAAGCCGGCCTTGCTGGCGCTGTAGTTGGTCTGCCCCGCCTGCCCTGCGATGCCGCTGACGCTTGACATATTGATGATGCGCCCGTACCGCTTGCGCATCATCGGGCGCAGAACAGCCTTTGAACACAGCCACGCGCTCTTGAGATTGACGCGCAGGATCAGATCCCAGTCTTCTTCGGGCATCCGCACCATCAGATTGTCGCGGGTTGTCCCGGCGTTGTTGACCAGGATGTCGATCCGGCCATACTTTTCCAGCACGGCGTCCACCAGGCTTTCGACCTGCGCAGCATCGCTCACGTCAGCTGTGATCGCCAGGCCGTCGCTGCCGAGCGCTCGGACCTCTTCCAGCGTGTCGTCGGCGCAGCAGCCGCTCAGGTCATTTGTCACCACGATGGCGCCGCGCCGGGCCAGCTCCAGCGCGACGGCGTGCCCGATACCCTGCCCGCTGCCCGTGACAATCGCGACCCGATCGGTCAGTTCCCCCATTGCGTGTGCTCCTTCGTGCGTGGATAGCAGCCGCGCAGCGCGGTCGAGGTGCCGCGAACGGCTCTATGATAGCGGCGCCACAGGGCGTGTCAAGAAGCAGTCCGGTACCCCCTGTGGTGCGCAAGCCGCGGACGTGGTATGCTTCTCGGCGCTGCATGTCCTGGCAGCAAGGGTATACCACCTGCGACAAGCGCGATTCTGCTTATGATATCCGAACGGCTTCCACGCTCACTCTCTATCCTGATCCGGCCGACCTCTGTCGATGATGCGACCGGACTGCATGCCCGATGCTGGCCGGATCGCCCGCGCGACGTGGTCGTCGGCCTGCTGCGCCGCGCCGAGCAGCTTGCCCGCTACCGGCGCGGGTTAGGCGTCACCGCAGTGCTTTCCGGCCAGCCATGCGGCTTTGCCCTGCTGACACTCTGGCCCCGCTGCGCCGAGATCAGTGACCTGATCGTCAGCGAACCGCTGCGCGGCCAGCGGATAGGCACACAACTGGTCGAATATCTGGCCACCGCCGCGCGCGACCTGGGCGCGAGCGTTCTGGAGATCGGTGCGGCGCTCTCCAACCCGCGCGCCATCGCACTCTACCGGCGCCTGGGGTTCGTCGACGGGCGCATCATCGAGATCGATCTGGGGTCCGGCCCTGAGCCGGTATTGTACCTCTACCGGACGCTGACCCTATAGCGAGCCACCGGTTCGCGCTCACTGCCAGCCGGGCGCCTCACCACGATAGAGGTTGCGCACGGCCGGATCTTCCGGGTCGGGGTACCCGTAGCGATCGATCAGCGTGCCCAGAGAAAACTCGTCCATCTGGCGCGTGCGCAGCAGCAGTTCGAGCATCACGATATCCACCACCAGCAGCAGCCGCCCGAAATGGGTATACTGGCTGCGCAGCGCGGTGAACAGCGTCGCGAAGATACGCTCGCGCAGCTCGGTATCGAGCACGCCGCTGCCCGGCCAGCCGACCACCCAGTCGTGCTGGTACGAGCCGATGGCCAGCACCTCAGAGCGAAGCTGAGCGAGCTGGTGAATCGCCGCCTTGCGCGCCACGGCATCTTCCAGCCGGTTTGTATCACGAAACGGCACATTGCTCAGCGAGCTGTAAATCGAGCCGGGTTCAGCCGTACGCACCACCCGGCCCAGGCTGCGATGCTCAAACCCCAGCGCGCGGGCCAGGGCGCGCGCGCAGTCGAGGTAGTATCGAACAAGATGGGGCTGAGTGACGTGCCGGTCCACACGCCACAGCAGCGAGAGATAATCGCTGAAGTCAAGGGGAAGCTGAGGTGGATTGTGCGGGCTGTAAGGAGAGGTGAGCTGGCTGATACGCGCCTGATCACTGTTATTCATGACCCCGCTATCCCTGTCCCATTTGTTCATGGCTGGCAGCCTCGTGCGCGCCCGCCGCGGCGCAGTACGGTTGCTAGTATAACAGTAGCGCTCATCTCTGGCAGTGTCCGAACGATTGCCTAACGATAGCGTCCGCGGGCGATGTTGATCATGTCGGCCAACATCCCATACGCTGTCGTGGTGGGATCGGTGTCACCTTCGATGATCGTCAGGCGGTGCAGCGTGTCCGTCTCGACGGTAACCGCGCTGCTCGTCCTGTCAACCTGCGCGAGTGGATCGGACAGCGGTAGCCTCGTGGGCCGGACGCTCACCCGAACCGCATCCCCCTGGCGCACAGCCTCGCACAGCAGCTTAATCCGCTCGCCCTCGCGCACGGCCCGTTGGGCGTCTTCGCGGGTGATCCCTGTGATCCCGGTGCGATCAACGTCCGCGGGTCGCACATCCGCGCCCATCATGACATTTGCCAACACAACGATCTTGACGGCAGCATCCCAGCCCTCAAGGTCGTTCGTCGGGTCCGCCTCGGCGATCCCCATGCGCTGCGTCTCGGCCACCGCGTCGTCGAAGGCCACCCCCTGCTCTAGCGCAGTCAGAATGTAGTTCGTGGTGCTGTTCAGCACACCGCGCACGCGCTGAACCGTCGAGGCGACCAGCCCCTCGCGCGCGATCCCCAGCACCGGCGCGCCGTCCATAACCGTGCTCTCGAAGAACAGGCCCACGCCCTTCTGGGCTGCCAGGGTGCGCAGCTCGCGATAGGCGAACGCGATCGGCCCCTTGTTCGCGGTGACGACATGGCGCCCGGCCTCGAGCGCCGCGCGCACATAATCGGTGGCCGGCTGGCCCGTTTGCGGATTGAGCCACGTCGCTTCCATCACGAGATCGGCGGGACACTGACGCACAAACGCCAGCGTATCCGGCACGGGCGCGCCGCGATGCAGGCTGTCCAGAGGCTCGCCGGAGTCAACCAGACGCAGCGCCTCGCTCAGGTCCAACCCGTCCGGGTTGATCGCCATCCCGCGCGAGCGGG
>DYEN01000146.1 GCA_020725705.1 Anaerolinea sp. | reverse complement strand
CCGCTCGTGCTGGCGCTCGGCCCCACGCTGACCATCGGCGAGGTGCGGATTGCCATGCCGTTCCGCCTGCTCTACACACTGACCGACGGACACTTCAAGATGCCATGGCGCCTCAGCCCGGCCTTCGCCCTGGGTGTGATGGCGTTCGCCGGCAAAGTCTGGTCACCATGCCTGCCCCGCCACACGGCGGCGCGCGCATTTCTGTTCGGCGGCGTGTTCCTGCTGCTGGCGTTCGATCTGCGCCTGTTTGCCGGCGGGCCGACCACCCCGGTGCTGCCTCGCTACGCCACCTACGAGCAGATGGGCGACGAACTATACGATTATGTCGTCATCGAAGTTCCGACCGGCGCGGGCACCGGCGAAATCCTGCTGGGCGACCCCGACGCAATCCCGCTCCAGTATTACGGCATCTTCCACGGCAAGCGCATGGTCAACGGATTTATCTCGCGCGCTCCACTGGAACACTTCTGGTACCTGCACACCGACGACCCGATGATGGCCTGGCTTGGCCAGCGCCGCCTGCTGGAACCCGACACCGTCGAGGATCAGCTACGCCAGCGCATCTTCGACTGGCCGGTTGGCTATCTGGTCGTTCACCAGGATTTGATCCGGCGCAAGGGGACCCCGCCTGAAGAAGTCATCGGCTATCTGAACGCGCACGACGCACTGCTGTGCCCCCCGACGGTCGAGGGCAACGCTGTGTTCTATCGCACGCGCTGGCACCCGGACGGATGCGCCCCACGCATCCCGCCTGAAGTCGAGCCGGGCGTGTACGCGGTCGACATCGGCACAAGCGGCGACGAGCGCTACATCGGGTGGGGCTGGCACTGGCAGGAAACAGTCGCCGGAATCACGCTGCGCTGGGCGGGGGATCGTCCTCAGACGGATATCTACCTCGATCTGCCCCCCGGCAACTACGAGGTCGCGGTCGCCATGCAGGCTTTCGAGGAACCGCGCCGCGTGCGGATCGCGGTCAACGGGCGCTTGCTGGAAGGCGAGGCGACCGTCCGACCGGGCAGCCTGGCGCGCTACACCTTCGACCTGCCGGCAGATGCGGTTGGGGATGGTACCGCGCTCGCGCTCAGCCTGCACTACGATGGATGGCTGGTTCCGGCGGAGATCGGGCACAGCCCGGATCAGCGGCGCCTGTCGGTGGCAGTGGACTGGCTGCGCTTCACCCGGCGGGGCGGCTAGTCCTCGCGGGGAGCCAGCAGCCCTTCGGCGATCAAGTATTCGCCCACAAGCCGCGCGACAATCCGGTTGCCGGCGGCGTCCAGGTGGAAATCAAAACCGTTGTAGACAGTATCGCCGCCTGCAACCGCCGCCATAAAGGTCTCGGTCGGATCGATGCAGCGCCAGCCACGCTCGGCGCAGGCTTCGACCAGCGCCGTGCGCCCCCGCGCCAGCATGGCGATCCGCTCCTCACCGAGCGCGTCCACGCTCCAGGTGGCGTAGACCTCTTCTTTGGTAGGGACCAGCACAATCACCAGATCGGCTCTGAGGCTCGCGGTCGTGGCGTGCGCCGCCTCGAGTGCTTGCAGCGTCCGGTCCCAGCCGTACTGCACCGCTTCGTAGCGCAGATCGTGCGTGTCGAGCCGCTCGTTAAACAGCACCTCGCGCCCGTTGACGACACGTCTATGCTCGCCGGATGCTTCCGCCGCGTCCACGGGGCGATCCAGCCAGTCGCGCACCAGCCGATAAACCGCCGAATACTCGGCCAGCGCGCCGTAATCCCGCACGGTGTCCACAGTCAGCGGCGGCCCGCCGAGCTGCTCCACCTCGCCCCGCAGCCGCGCGTGATCGTAGTCATCCATATAGTCATTGCCGTACCACTGCCACACCACGACGCGCGGCTCCATGGGCACGGCGTAGGTGTCGATCACAAGCTGGTGCGACATCGACCCGGTGCCGGGAATGCCCAGGTTCATCACGTGCCAGCCGAACTGCCGGTGAAGCTGCTCCACCCAGCAATCCTCGAACGCCGTCCAGCAGAAGGTGAACGAGTCGCCCACCGCGACGATATCCATCGGCCACTGCGGCGGATCGGTACGGAAACCCTCGGCGGAGCCGTCCCACAGGCGCAGGGTGTCGAAGGTGAATTTGGCATCTCCCCAATGCACCGGATAGTCGCGCAGGTCCGGCGGGATGCGCGCCTGAAATTCCCGGCTCAGCTCGTAGGGAAACACGGGGATGATGTGCTCGTCATCCCAGGGAACACGCCGCACATGTTGAATCACGCCCTGGGCACCCTGTGGCAGCGCGTCGAACGCGACGCGCACCAGCACCTCAAGCATCAGCCAGGCCATCAACAACCCGAACCCCACCGCCAGCAGGCGCTTGAACACCTGCGCGATCAGAGTGGTTCGAGCGCGGGTATAGGTCTGCTCGGTCAATGACATCGACGCGTTGTCCTCGTTTAGCCACCAGCCGACTGCGGCTGTTCAGCGGCGCGCTCCAGGCGATAGATGGCCCCCTTGTAGTCCACCAGATACAGTTCCCCCTGTTCGTCCTCTCCAAACGACGAGATCACGAACGGCGTATCCATGAATGTCTCGCTCTGCCAGGCGCCGGACTCGTCTCGATAGGCCACCCACACAATCCCGTTCACATAATCCCCGTAGAAATACAGGCCGTCCAGTTGGGGCAGGTCTTGCCCGCGGTAGACATAGCCGCCGGCGACGGACAGCCCGGCGTCGTGCCCGTATTCGAGAATCGGCGGCGTGTGCTCGCCCAGAACCGTCTCGTCTTCGAGATAGGGATGGGTCGCCTCGAACGCGCTCCAGCCGTAGTTTTCCCCGCCCCGGCTCGAGGCCGGCTGGAAGTCGATCTCCTCGTATAACCACTGGCCCACATCGCCGATGTACAGATCGCCCGTCTTGCGGTCGAAGGTGAAACGCCAGGGGTTGCGCAGGCCCAGCGCCCAGATCTCCGGCAGGTAATCGGGGTTGCCCACAAACGGGTTGTCGTCCGGCACGCGATAGCCTGCCTCGACGTCGACATCCAGGCGCAACATCTTGCCCAAATAGAGACGGGGGTTCTGCGAGTTGTAGTTCGGCTCAGCGGGGCGCCCGCCGTCGCCCAAACCCATATAGAGATAGCCATCGATGGGGCTGAAGACAATATTGCCGCCGTTGTGGTCCTCGAAAGGCTGATCGACTTCCAGCAAGATCATCGCGCTGGATGGATCGGCGCGGTTGGGGTCGTTCGCCGAGACCTGATAGCGCGCCAGCACGCTGTCGCCCAGACGGTTCGAGTACGACACGAAGAAAATGCCGTTCTCGCGGTAGTTAGGATGAAAGGCCAGCCCCAGAAGCCCCTGTTCGGTGTAGATCCCGTAGGGCACGCTTGGCGGCAGCAGCTCGGAAATATCCAGGAACGGCTCGGGAAGCACTTGGCCGTCTTGCAAGATCAGAATCTTCCCGCCCTGCTCCACCACGAACAACCGGCCGGAGCCATCCCCCGCGTGAAACAGACCGAGGGGGATGTCGAAATTATCCGCCACTTTGACCCACTCGTAGACCACGCCCCGCCATTCGACGGACGTCTGAGCGGCAGCGGCGGCGCTGTCGATCACGGTCTTGTTATTCACCTCTTTTATGTACGCGATGATTTTGAGCAGGTCCTCGTTCGACAGGTTCGGATTGCCGCCGCGCGCCGGCATCTCATAGCCGGTCACGTTTTCCGGGTCAGTTGCAGCGCGGCCATCCTGCAAGAACTTGAGCAGTTCTTCATCTGTCCGTTCCTGCACGAAGGCGTTGTCCGACAGGTCCTTGCCGATGCGGTGACCGGTGACGCCCGCAGCGCCCGCGTTGTGGCACGAGAAGCAGCTCGCCTGATAGAGCGTCCGCCCTTCCTTCACCGTCTCCAGTGGATACGTTAGATTGGCGATGTCGATCTGCGCTTCGAGCGCGGGTAGGTCCACCGGGCGCAGGTTGTTCGCGTCGATGTACGCTTCCACCTGGCGCCAACGCCCGTGCTTGATCAGGACTACCAGATCGTTGATCTGTTGCGTGGTGAGGATGCCGTTCTCGTCCGCACTGAACGCGACCATCGCGGTGCCGGGGCGCCCGCGCGAGATCGTCTTGAAAAGATCGCTGTCCGGCTTGGCACGCACAGCAGGGTCGTTCAAAGCAGGGGTGACATTCAACCCCTCGCCCGACGCGCCGTGGCACTCCACGCAGTTGAGCGCGTAAAGCTGCATGGCGCGCTCGATCGCAGCGGCCCGCTGGGCGTCAAGGGTTTCGATCTGCCGGTTCGGCTCGCGCAGCATGTTCAGGCCCAGCAAAAGAATGATCACGAGCGCGGACAACAGGCTGAGTCGAATAGCATGTCTGGACAAAGGTCCTCTCCCTTACCTGAAGCATCCTCTTAGGGATTCGGCTGCCCCGGACCAAACGGAACCACCGGGGGCGCTTCCGGCGCAGTACCGGCGGCGCCCGGCGGAGCGTAGACCAGGTCGGCAGCATCCGTCTGCGTGCGGCGCAGCACCTGGCGCGTGTCCACTTTGACCCGGTCGTTTTCGATCAACACCGTGTAGCGGTCGAGCGGGCGCGGCGCGGGTGGATTGACCACGCGCCCATCGCGCTCGAACTCCGAACCATGACACGGGCAGGTGAAGCGCCCGCGCACGGCATCCCAGCCGACCACACACGCCAGATGCGGGCAGACCACGCTTAGGGCCAGAAATCCTCCATCGGCAAACCGGATCAAGAAAAAGCGTGCCTGCTCAAACGGGGTAATCGTTCCGGGTGGGAAATCGCTCACCAGCCCTGCGATCAGCACCTGGCCCTGACTCTCTTCAGCCGGGCGCGACGCAAGAAACCGCAGTCCAACACACGCCGCCTGCCCGGCCAGAACAGCCGCCAACGCGCGCCAGGTTAGCCCGAAGAAGTCGCGCCGCGAGACGCCCGCTCCGTCCGAGGGCGGCGCCGGATCATCGCATGGCTGAGACGAAGACAGCTCTATGTCGTCCAAGGCAGCACCAAAGTCATGTTCTCGCCGCGGAAGAAAACTCCGATCACAGTCAGGGTGACAAACGCCATAAACAGCAGCGTGAACAGCGCCAGATTGCGCTCGCTGCGTGTGGCCCCCTG
>DYEN01000145.1 GCA_020725705.1 Anaerolinea sp. | reverse complement strand
TACCGGGCGCGGATCAACCTGCTGCTCGGGCTGTTCAACATGATCCCCGGCTTCCCGCTGGACGGTGGGCGCGTGCTGCGCGCGGTCATCTGGCGCTTCACGGGTGACCTGCGCCGCGCTACACGCCTGGCAGGCGGCGTCGGCCAGCTTGTCGCCTTTGGCTTTATGGGCTGGGGCGCGATCCTGCTGCTGAACGGGATGCTGTTCAACGGCCTGTGGATTATGTTCATCGGCTGGTTCTTGCAGAACGCGGCCACCAGCGTGATCCACCAGTCCGCCATCCAGGAAGCGTTGCAGGGCGTCCCCGTCAGCCAGATCATGAACCGCGAATGCGTGCTGATCCCGCGCGAGCAGTCGCTGCGCGAGCTGGTCGAGAACCGCATTCTGCGCGAGGGCGAGCGCTGCTTTATGGTGGGCAGCAACGATCGGATGGACGGGATGCTGACCCTGCGCGATGTGGCAGCGGTGCCGCAGGTGCGTTGGGACGATCTCACAGCCGGCGAGGTCATGATCCCCTGGTCGAAACTGACGCGCGTCAGCCCGCGCACCGAGCTTCTGGACGCGCTGCGCATCATGGACCAGCAGAATATCGCGCAGATCCCGGTTGTCGAGAACAACCAGCTTGTCGGTGTGCTAACGCGCGAGCAGATCCTGCGCTATATCAACCTGCGGTCGCAGTTGGGGGTCTGACCTGCCCACCGCCCGGTTGCAGGATCAAAGTCTGGTGGCTTATAATCCAGGTTCAACGCCGCTCCAGGGGTAGGGCCACCACGAACATGTCCGTTGTGGATGACGTCAAAGGCCGCCTCGACCTTGTTGACATCGTGTCCGGGTATGTGAATCTGCAAAAGGCGGGACGCAATTACAAGGCGTTGTGCCCGTTTCACCAGGAGCGCACGCCTTCGTTCGTCGTCTTTCCAGATACGCAGACCTGGCGCTGTTTTGGCGCGTGCGGCGAAGGCGGGGACGTGTTCGCCTTCGTGATGAAGGCCGAGGGGTGGGACTTCGGCGAGGCGCTGCGCGAACTCGCCAAGCGGGCCGGCGTCGAACTGAAGCCGCTCACGCCCCAGCAGGTCGACCAGCAGGAAGCAGCCGGGCGGCTGCAGCGCATCGTCGAGGAAGCCGCCGCTTTCTATCATGAGCGCCTGCTCAAAGCCCGCGACGCCGAGGTCGCCCGCGCCTACGTCCGCTCCCGCCACCTTAACCGTGCCACGGTCGACACCTTCATGCTCGGCTACGCGCCCAACGACTGGCGCGAGGCGCTCCAGCATTTGCAGCAACTGGGCTACGCGCTCGACGAGATCGTAGAAGCAGGTATCGCCGTCCACCACGAGGAAAAGAACACGACCTACGACCGCTTCCGCCACCGGCTGATGATCCCCATCCGCGACGGGCGCGGGCAGACGGTCGGGTTCGGGGCGCGCGCGCTCGACCCGGCCGAGCGGGCCAAGTACATCAACTCGCCGCAAAGCCCGCTCTTCGACAAGAGCGCGCTTCTCTTCGGGCTGGACATGGCCCGCCGTGCCATTCGCGAAACCGAGACCGCCGTGATCGTCGAAGGCTATATGGACGTCATGCAGGCGCATCAGGCCGGTTTCCAGAACGTCGTCGCGCAGATGGGCACCGCGCTCACCGAGCCGCAGCTTCGCCAGCTTGACAAATACGCCAGCCGGCTGGTGCTGGCGCTCGACCCCGATACCGCCGGGCTGAACGCGACCATGCGCGGGCTGAACGTCGCCCGCGAAACGCTCGACGGCGACCGGGCGATCTCTTTTGATCCGCGCGGCATGATGCGTTACACTGGCATGCTGGAGATGGATATTCGCGTGATCACGCTGCCGGAAGGGAAAGACCCTGACGTGCTGATCCGCGAGGATCCGGGGGCCTGGCAGGCGCTGATCGACAGCGCCATGCCGGTAGCGGATTTCGTCATTCGCCAGGGGACGGCGCATCTGGGCGAGAACGCGTCGATCCACGAGCGGGAAGCAGCCGCGCGGGAGCTGTTGCCTATTCTGACCGCAACCGAGAGCGATCTGCAGCGCAGCGGGAACATCCAGGCGCTGGCGCGGCGGGTGCGCATTGACGAGCGCACCTTGATCGAATGGACCCAGCGCCGCCAACCGGCCCGAACCCGCGTCCGGCCGTCCATCCGCGAACAGCGGAAGCAGGCGGCGCGGCCCGCCCCCATCCCGCCCGTCGGCGGGCCGCCGGGGCAGTCGGACCTGCGCGAGGGGTTCTGTCTGTGGCTGATGATCCAGCAGCCGGAGCGTCTGTTTGCCGCCAACCGGCGGCTGCGCGAGTTGCAGGCTGGCGACGAACAATTGGCCGCGGCGCTGGCGCCGCTGTGCGCCGAGGACTTTCGCCGGACCGACTATCAGGCGATCTTCCGCGCGCTGGAAGACTCGCTCTACCGGGACGAAGCGCAGCCTTTGGAGTACCTGATGCGGGTGCTGCCGCCGGAGCTGTGGGATGTCGTCGAGCAGCTTCAGGTCGCGCCGCTCGACACGTTCAGCCGGCTGCTGCCGCGCCCGTTGGTGACGGAGTTGCAGTCGATCCTGCGCGAAAAAGCCCGCATCAACGCCCTGCCCGTGCCCGACGAAGGGCTGTTTATTCAGGAAGCGCTGACGCTGCGCCTGAGCCGGCTCGAACGCGAACTGCGCGAACTGTACTTTCTGCAGGAAGAGGCCGAGCGTGAGGGCGGCGCGTCCGGCAGCGAATTCGCTGCCGCCATCGGAGTTCACGTCCGGGCACGGGGTGTGCTGACCCGTGCGCTTCGCCAACTGCGAAGCTTGCTTCGCGACATGTGACCACGACACGCAGCCTCAGGCGCCCGAGTAATCGCCAGGAGACCATGGCCCAGCAAGCGAACAAGAAGGACAACCAGCTAGCGGTCAAAGCGCTGATTGAAAAAGGGCGCCGCGAAAAGCAGCTTGATGAGAGCGAAGTCCTGGCGCTGTTCGAGGATCCGGATAGCGACGAAGCCCACGCCCTGATCGAAGAATTAGAAGAACTAGGAGTCGAGATTATTTCAGACAGCCCCGACCCGGGCTACAACCCGGATCACGATGACGCGATGGACCAGGACCTCGAACTCAGTGAGATCAATGGCATCGAGCATGCCGGCGACTCGGCGCGTGTCGACGCGGGCTTGCTGGCCGATGATCCGGTCCGGATGTACCTCAAGGAAATCGGCCAGGTCCAGCTGCTTGATCCGAACCGCGAAACCTGGCTGGCTGCGCAGATCGCCGCCGCCAACCTGCTGGACCGCATGATCCGCCAGCTCTCCACCGGCGCAGATGGCGATGTCGAACCGGCGCCCAGCGACGTGGTGATCGCGGTCTATACGCACCTGGACGAGCACTGGCGCCGTATGTGCAGCGCGCTGGAACGCTTCAAGGTCGAACCGCCCCTGCCGGAGCTGCTCATCGCCGAAGTGCAAAACCTGCGGCGCAACTGGAACACCGGCCAGGAGACGTCGTACGTCCGCATCTTCCTGGAGCAGGGCAACTGGGGGCGCGACGACAACTGGAACCGGATCGCGCATGACCTGTTCGAGGTCTTCCAGTCTCTGTATCTGATTCCCGAAAGGCTGCAAAGCTGGCTGCGCGACTACTGCGTTCAGCACGGCACCTGGCCCGAGTGTTCGCTGTTCACCGCGCGTGTCGCCGAGCAGCGCGAGCAGATCGACCGCGAAGCCGATGAGGAGTTCATTCAGGTCAACGAGCGCGGTATCCAGGCCACCGAAGCCCTGACCCGCGCGAACCTGCGCCTGGTCGTCAGCGTCGCCAAGCGCTATATGGGGCGCGGGATCAACTTCCTGGACCTGATCCAGGAAGGCAACATCGGCCTGCTGCGCGCGGTGGAGAAGTTCGACCACACCAAGGGCTTCAAGTTCAGCACCTACGCCACCTGGTGG
>DYEN01000144.1 GCA_020725705.1 Anaerolinea sp. | reverse complement strand
AGCGGCGGCAGCACTTCGAGCAGCTTTTCCTGGCGCCCCATGGCGAAGGCACGCTCGTAAATCCGGTACCAGATGCACGGTCGCGTTTCGTCCACGTAGCAATGTTCCGGGGTAGATCCGCCGCAGGGTCCATTGCGAACCCCCTTAGGGCATTCCATGGGACAGATGAAAGCGGTCTCCTGAAGCAGGCAGTTGCCGCACATCCGGCAGCCCCACAGCGGTCCTTTCATCAACCGCTCCACGCGGGCGAGGATCCTGCGGTTCAGCGGCTCGTGCTTGAAGGGGTAGTACGGCGGTTGCCAGCGACGTCCGGGTGTGAAGACTGGCATGATCGCTCACCTCCACTTCTGGGCAACCCCAGGGCGACGCCTCACGCGATAGCTTCTTGCTGCAGGTACGAATCGGCGTAGATGACCTTGTTCAGCAGAATCTGCACCGTTTTCCAGATCGCCACCTGCTCCGGATCATGCAGATCGACATCCGCGAGCGCCGGCTCTTCCATGTTGGCGATGCGGTCGTGAATCTTCAGGTATAGCGCGTCGGCGGGCGTCGCCGGGTCGCGCGTTTCGATGACACGAATGGTGTGCTTCAGTTTGTCGTCGAGCGGATCCGCAATCATCATTTGCAACCCGGCGCCCATCAGCATCGCGCAGTACGTCCTGTTGATCAGCGGGCGATTCTCGCGCGGCACGGCGTTGGAGACGTTGCTCAGACCGACCGAGATGGCCGGGGGTGGGTCCCACGCGAATTGCAGCGTCCGGATCGCTTCAATCAACTCCGGGCAGTATTCCTGGCATCCAGACACCGTCAGCACGAGTGGATCGATGATCAGATCCGCGATCGGGAAATCGATCTCCAGCGCGCGTGGAATCAAGTGTTCGATGGCGATATTGACGCGCTCGTCCGCCGCGACGGGAATGCCGCTCTGCCCCATAGTCAAGGCGATCAGACGCGTATGATATTGCTTGGCGAGCAGCGGCACCTTTTCCAGGCGCTCCGGCTCGGCAGAGGTGGAATTGATGATCGGCTGCGCTTTGGTCACTTTCTTCAGGCCAGCCTCAATGCCCTGGATATTGGTGCTGTCGAAGCTCAATGGCACGTCCACCACCGCCTCGAGCGTTTCGGTGATCCAGGGGAAAACTTCTTCCCAATCGTTCTTGCGAGGCCCGAGGTTCACATCCAGCGCCTGCGCCCCGGCCTCGACCTGCCGCACGGCTAGTTCCTGAAAAAAACGAGCGTCCTTTTCTTTGAGCGCGTCTTTTACTCGTTGCGAGATAATGTGGATGTTCTCACCGATGATGTACATGGTTGATCCTTTCCGCCATGGCTGCCTGTACCGTCGGGAAACGAGACAGGTCGGTGTGGGGCAGAAACAGCGCGGACGTAAAAGCGTCGTAAAACGCATTATTGGCCGAAAGTTCAAGGTATAAGATGCTGCTGGCAATTTCCTTGATGCTCTGCCGCGCGTCGCGGTCGAGCAGCGCCAGACAGGCACCCTGCACCGAAGTATTGCCCAGAAACCGGAAGCTCTGCAGCGGAAGATCGGGCAGAAGCCCGATCTGGATCGCCTTTTCGAGGTTGATGTACTTCCCGAACGCGCCGCCGATGAACACCTGCTTTACTGCATCCAGCGGGATACCGACGCTTTCGGCCAGCACCGTGAAGCCCGCGTAGATCGCGGCCTTGGCGCGCAGCAGGTTATCTACATCGACGTGGGTCAGCACAATATCGGATCCGTGCTGTGTCTCGCTTGCCCAGGCCACGACATATTCCGGGCCATGCGGCCCAACGCGCACGCGCTCCGTGGGCAACTCCAGCCGAATGTTCCCGCTCTTGTCGATCACACCGGCCACGAACAGCTCGGCCAGCAGAGCGATCAGCCCGCTGCCGCACAGGCCGCGCGGCGCTCCGCCGCCAATCACGCGGTAGGTCGGCTCGTAGCTGTCGCTGTTGATCCAGACTTCCTCGATTGCTCCCTGCGTAGCACGCATCCCACACACCACGCCCGCGCCCTCGAACGCCGGCCCGGCAGAACACGCGCAGGATAGCAGCCACTCCCGGTTTCCCAGGACCAGCTCACCGTTCGTGCCGATGTCCATAAACAGTGTGACGGCATCCTGCCGGTTCAGGTTGGCGGCAAGAACGCCCGCCGTGATATCGGCCCCGACATAGCTCGCGATGCCGGGCAGGCAATCGACCGTCGCGTCAGGGTGGATATCCAGGCCGATTTCGGCGGCGCGCAGCGTCGGCGGGTGGTTGACGGCAGGGATGAACGGCTCCAGGCGGATGCTTGCCGGCGGGATTTCGAGCAGCAGATGCATCATGGTGGTGTTGCCGGTGACGGTCGCTTTCACGATGTCCGCCGGCTGCGCGGAGATCGCCTGGCACGCGGTGCGCAGCAAGCCGTGGATCGTATTCAGAACCAGTGTGCGGAGTTCGGGAGCGCCGTCGCCTTTACCGGCGTAGATGATGCGTGAGATCACATCTTCCCCACGCGCGATCTGGCCGTTATAGTCAGCCGCCTGGCTGACGACCCGACCACACCGCAAATCGACCAGCCACAGCGTCACGGTGGTGGTTCCAATGTCGATGGCCGCCCCCAGCAGCGTCTTGTCCGGGGCGACGTGACCGGGGTACACGTCGATGACGCGCACAGGGCCGGAAGGACGATCCCAGGTATCCGTCTCGACCAGGGCGGTCACGCACCAATCGCTCTGGCGGAGCACGCTCCCCAGCTTGCGGAGCACGGGAAGCGATCCCTGGAACAGGTCCCGATCGAGCGCCCGACTCAGATCTGTCTGCAGCCGGCACCAATCGTCCATCTGATCGTCAATCGACGGCGGCGAGAGAGTCAGGT
>DYEN01000143.1 GCA_020725705.1 Anaerolinea sp. | reverse complement strand
GCGCGTTTCATCCGCTTCTGCGACGCGTTCAACATCCCGCTCGTCACCTTCGAGGACGTGCCGGGCTTCATGCCAGGGCTGGCGCAGGAACACGGCGGGATCATCCGCTCCGGCGCGAAGCTGCTCTATGCCTACTGCGAGGCGACCGTCCCGAAGATCACGGTCGTCACGCGCAAAGCCTATGGCGGCGCGTACTGCGTGATGAACTCCAAGCACATCCGCAGCGACCTGAACCTGGCCTGGCCGACGGCGGAGATCGCCGTGATGGGGCCGGATGGTGCGGTGAACATCATCTTCCGGCGCGAGCTGGCCGAGGCCGAAGACCCGGCGCAGCGCAAAGCCGAGCTGGTGCAGGAATACCGCGAGCGCTTCGCCAACCCATATGTGGCGGCGTCGCGCGGGTTCATCGACGATGTGATCGTGCCGTCAGAGACGCGGCCTCGTCTGATCAACGCGCTGGAGATGCTCCAGAACAAGCGCGACAGCAACCCGCCCAAGAAGCACGGGAATATTCCGCTCTAGCGAGGGCGGCCATGCTGGACGATCGCTTCGAGCGCGACGTGGTCGATCCGCCGCCCGACCCGCGCCGCTACCCGACCGGGATCGTGATGCTGGTGGGGCTGCTGGCGGGGGCGCTGGGCGGTCTGGCGATCGGGATCGTCCCCCTGGGGGTCGCCATCGGGCTGACAATCGGCGCCGGGATTGACGCGCTGCTCAACCGCTGGCTGAACGGGGAGCATGGGGTCTAGAGGGAATGATGCCATTGTTATCCTCAACCCTGCCGCGTGAGAAGGGGCGTGGTGCGGCTACTCAGCGTTCTTGCGTGAGGCAGCCCCGGCTAACAGCAGGTGATTGAGCGGGCAGACAGGTCCGCAGAGGTGAGCGGTGAACGACGCGCAAAACGGTGGGGGCAAGGCGGAGAACAGCGTACAGAACGACGCGCCGAGCAGCGCGGCTCAGGCCGGGCTGGCGGCTGCTCCGCGCTCGGAGACGCGGCCCGGGGTGCAGGTTCGGCGCTGGCTGATTGTGAGCGCGAGCGCGGTGCTGTCGTCGGTCGCGGCGCAGAACTATGTCTGCTACAGCCGCCCACCCGGCGCGGCAGCCACCACGGACGCCGCCACCCTGATGCTCGACCTGACGGTTGAGGATGCGCGCCACAAGCCGCGCTTGCAACGGAACGCGGCGCGGCTGAAAAGCGTGGAAACCGGCGACCGCCAGGTGATGTGGAGCGGCTACGACGTGGTCAGCCGGCTGCAGGTGATCTGGGTGTGGGATTTTTACCGCATCCTGAGTCATGTGGCGCTGCGGGTCATGCTGCCACCGGACGACGCCGACGATATTAACCCGACCTGGCAGCAGACGATCGATGCGCTGCGGGCGGTGGAGCCGGGCGACGTGGTGCGGGTTAGCGTCCGTTCGTCGTGCGGGGATATCCTGCAGACGCATACCGTTCAGGCGCCCGCCATCGAGTGGATGCCCGGCCAGGGCCGCAGTAGTTCGCAAGAGGACAAGGCAGAAGACAACGATGGCTGAAACGACCCTGATCAAAAAGGTTCTGATCGCCAACCGGGGCGAGATCGCCGTGCGGGTGATCCGCGCTTGCCGCGAGCTGGGCGGCATCCGGACGGTGGCGGTCTATTCGGACGCCGACCGCGAGGCGCTACACGTGCGCTATGCCGATGAGGCGTATCGCATCGGGCCGCCGACCCCGCGTGAAAGCTACCTGGACATCGAGCGCATCATCGACGTGGCGCTGCAATCCGGCGCAGACGCGATCCACCCCGGCTACGGGTTCCTCAGCGAGCGGGCAGATTTCGCGCAGGCGTGCCATGACGCGGGAATCGTCTTCATCGGCCCGCCGGCGAAGGCGATCGCCCAGATGGGTGACAAACTGGCCGCGCGCGCGCTGATGCAAGCGGCGGGTGTGCCGGTGGTGCCGGGGACCGAGCCGGGGCTGAACGACAGCGAGCTGATCGCGGCGGCGGAGCGCGTGGGCTATCCGCTGATGGTCAAGGCGGCGGCGGGCGGCGGCGGCAAGGGGATGCGCGTGGTGCGCGAGCCGTCACAACTGGTGGGCGCGCTGGCAGCTGCCCATCGCGAGGCCGAGGCTGCGTTCGGCGATGGCACGGTCTACCTGGAGAAGTTGCTGGAAGGGGCGCGGCACATCGAGTTTCAGATTCTGGCGGACCAGCACGGCAACACCATCCACCTGGGCGAGCGCGAGTGCAGCATCCAGCGGCGGCACCAGAAGCTGTTC
>DYEN01000142.1 GCA_020725705.1 Anaerolinea sp. | reverse complement strand
CTGCTGTATCTGGTGCTGCTTGGCTCGGCGCTGATCGCCTTTCTGTCAGCGCGGCTCAAGCAGTCGCGCACGGGCCGGGCGTGGAGCGCGATGAAGAGCGACGAGAAGATCGCGCAGTCGATGGGTATCAACCTGGTCCAGGCCAAGCTGACGGCGTTTGCCATTGGCGCCATGTTCGCCGGGATCGGCGGGGTGCTGTTCGCCGCGCGCCAGCGCAATATCTTCCCCGGCGACTTCCGGCTCGACGTCTCAATTGAAGTCCTCAGCCTGGTGATCATCGGCGGGATGGGGAGCATCCCCGGCGTGATTATGGGCGCGATTGTGCTGATCGGCATACCCGAGGTGCTGCGCGAGCTGGCGACCTATCGCATCCTGGTGTTTGGTGCGCTGCTGGTCGCGATGGTGATCATCCGGCCACGCGGTTTGCTGCCCGCGCCCACACCTGAGCTGTCGGCGCGCGCCAGGCAGCTTGCCCAGGCTCGGAACCCGCGGCGTGCTCAGGAGGATGTGCAGGAATGAACGACCACAAATCTGCCGTGCCGGTGCTCGAAAGCCGGCGCCTGACCAAACGCTTCGGCGGCCTGATCGCGGTCGGAGACCTGGATCTCGTCGTCTGGCCGAATCAGATCGCCAGCGTGATCGGCCCCAACGGCGCCGGGAAGACCACTTTCTTCAACTGCATCAGCGGCTTTTACACGCCCGACGAGGGTGAGCTGCTCTTTTACGGCGTGCCGATTCACGGCTTGCGCCCCGACCAGATCAGCGCGATGGGCATCGCCCGTACTTACCAGAACATCCATCTCTTCGCCGGGATGACCGCCCTGGAGAACGTGCTGGTCGGGATTCACTCCAATCTGCGCGCGACTCCTGTCGGCGCGATGCTGCGCATGCCGCTCACCCAGGAAGAAGAGGAAATGGCCTTGGTCAAGGCCTATGAGCTGCTGGAGTTTGTCGATCTGGCCCCGGAGGCTGATACGTTGGCGACCAACCTGGCTTACGGCAATCAGCGCCGCCTGGAGATCGCGCGCGCGTTGGCCAGCGACCCGTACCTGCTTCTGCTGGACGAGCCGACGGCCGGGATGAACCCGCACGAAACGGAAGCCATGATGGAATTCATCCGCCGCCTGCGCGACGAGCGCAACCTGACTATCCTGCTGATCGAACATGACATGAAGGTCGTGATGTCGATTTCGGATCAGGTCACGGTGCTCGACTATGGGCGCAAGATCTCGGAAGGCACGCCGGAGCAGGTTCAGAACGACCCGCTGGTGATCGAAGCCTATCTGGGCGCGCCAGCCGATGAGCTGGTCTCCGGGTTCCTGGGGGGCGAATGATGCAGGCGAAGGACGGCAGGGATGGCACTCCTGGAAGTTGACAATCTCCACGCCTACTACGGCAAAATCCACGCGCTCAAAGGCATCTCGCTCACGGTCGAGCAGGGCGAGATCGTCACGCTGATCGGCGGCAACGGCGCAGGGAAGACCACCACCCTCAACGCCATCTGCGGCATCGTGCGCGCCGGGGCGGGGCGGGTGGTGCTGGCCGACGAAGACATCACCATGCTGGCGCCGCATAAGATCGTCGAGCGCGGGATCGTCCAGGCCCCCGAAGGACGCAAGATTTTCCAACGGCTGACGGTGATGGAAAATCTGGAGATGGGCGCCTACACCCGCACGGACCCGCACGGGATCGCCAACGATCTTGAGTTCGTGTTCCACACCTTCCCGCGCCTGCGCGAGCGTCAGAAGCAGCTTGGGGGCACGCTTTCGGGCGGCGAACAGCAGATGCTGGCGATCGGGCGCGCCCTGATGGCGCGGCCCCGTGTGTTGCTGCTCGACGAGCCATCGATGGGCCTCGCTCCCCTGCTGGTGCGCGACATCTTCCGCGTGATCGAGTATCTGAACAAACACGAGACGACGATCTTGCTGGTGGAGCAGAACGCCCTCATGGCGCTGGCGGTTGCTCACCGGGGGTACGTGCTGCAAACAGGCAAGATTATCCTTTCCGATACAGCCGAGGCGCTGCGCCAGAACGAAATGGTGCGCGCGGCATATCTGGGCGAACACTAGGGGGCGCCGGACATGATGACCAAGCGTGTGTGGGTGCTGTCCGGGCTGTTGGCGGTTCTGCTGCTAGCCAGCGCGGCCTTGAGTGCCTGCGGTGCCGCGCCCCGCGCCATGGCAGACAAGTTCGCCAGCTTCATGCCGCTGGAGTACAACGACTGGGAGCGCGATGACCGCCAGACCGTCCGCCTGCGCTCCAGCACCGTGCTGAACACCGGCCATGTCACGCTGTTCT
>DYEN01000141.1 GCA_020725705.1 Anaerolinea sp. | reverse complement strand
TTGACCTTGCCCGGCATGATCGACGAGCCGGGCTGGACTGCCGGCAGATTGATCTCGCCCAACCCGGCGCGCGGACCGGACGAGAGCAGGCGCAGATCATTAGCGCTCTTCGAGAGCTTCACCGCGATCCGCTTGAGCACGCCCGAGAGCTGGACAAACACACCTGTATCCTGAGTAGCCTCGATCAAGTTCGGCGCAGTGACCAGGTCGATCCCGGTGATCTCGCGCAAATGTCGGCAGACGGCCGGGGCGTAGTCCGGATGGGCGTTCAGGCCTGTGCCGATGGCCGTCGCCCCCATATTGATCTCGATTACCAGTTGGGCTGCCTCGCGCAGGCGGGCCATATCTTCGTCGAGCATGACGGCATATGTGCTGAATTCCTGGCCGAGCGTCATCGGCACGGCATCCTGAAGCTGGGTGCGCCCCATCTTGATGACGTCGCTGAATTCCTCGGCTTTGGCCGCGAAGCTGTCACGCAGCTCCTGCATGGCTTCCAGAAGCTCGTCGATGGCAAAATGCAGGGCGATCTTGAGCGCGGTGGGATACACGTCGTTGGTGCTTTGCGACAGGTTCACGTGGTTGAGCGGATGCACGACCGAGTACTCACCACGCGCGTGGCCGAGTATCTCCAGCGCGCGGTTGGCGATGACTTCGTTAGCGTTCATGTTGGTGGACGTTCCCGCCCCACCCTGGATCACGTCGACCACGAATTGATCGTTCCAGCGGCCCTGGCGCACCTCTTCTGCCGCCTGGATGATCGCCCCCGCGATCGTGGGATCCAGCAGACCCAGTTCGCGGTTTGCCAGGGCTGCGGCCTTCTTGACACATCCCAGCGCCACGATCAAGAACGGATAGGCGCTGATCGGCGTGCCCGAAATCGGGAAATTCTCGACGGCCCGCTGCGTCTGGATCCCGTAATACACTTCTTCGGGGATGGCGCGCTCGCCCAGGGAATCGCGTTCGAGGCGAAACCGCCCGGTCGCAAGCGGGGCGCGTGTCCCGGCAATCTGTCCGGCGGAGTATTCGAGGCGCTCGGCCAGTGTTTCGGACGCGACGAGTACCAACTGGTGATAAATTTCGGGGCGTTCGGTCCGGATGCGCTCGACAGCGTCTTTCGTCAGGCTGAGGGCGCGCACCGGCGTGCGGGCGCGCGCCGACGCGACGTGAGTCGGGCTGCCGAGCAGCAACCGCTCGCCGAGCATGGCGCCCGGCCCGACCGTCGCGAGTTCGGCCGGCTGTTGCCCGATGCCGTGAGTGATAACGACGCTGCCCTGCTCGATCAGCAGTACAGATTCGCGCTCGGCGCGCTCGTGAAAGAGATACTGGCCGGGCCGGTATTCGACCACGCGGATCAAACCCGCGATGTATGCCAGCGCGTCCGCGTCGAGTTTCTGGAAGAGTTTCGTGTTATGCAGCATGGTCTCGATGCCGGTATTGCTCATGTCTTTTCTCAAGCGTCCTGTCGGTTAGTGTTTGTCATCGTTCTCTGAGCATCTCTTAATCTACCGGGCGCCACACGCCGTGAGCCGCCTGTTATAATCTACTCCAGACCTGTGCTCCTTGCCGAAATGTTGTCTGGCGGGGACCTTCTTTAGCGGGACGGCCCATGGCTTCAGATGGATGGAACTCTCGCCCGTTGCTACACATTCGCGGGTTGAGTAAATCGTACCAGCAAGACGGCGCGACCTGTGCGGTGCTCAGTGGGGTGGACCTGGAAATTTATGAGGGGGAATTCGTGGCGCTGCTCGGCGTGAGCGGCAGCGGCAAGAGCACCCTGCTCAACCTAATCAGCGGCATCGATACGCCGGACAGCGGCACGATCGTGATCGACGGTGTGGACGTAACGCGCCTCGACGAGCAGCAGCGAACCCTGCACCGCCGGGATCATATCGGGATCGTGTTCCAGTTCTTCAACCTCATCCCGACGCTGACGGTGCTCGAGAACGTCACGCTGCCGCTCGAACTGCGCGGCACCCGCCTGCGCGACGCTCAGGC
>DYEN01000140.1 GCA_020725705.1 Anaerolinea sp. | reverse complement strand
TCCCTTCGACCAGCAGCGGCTCGAACGCCTGGATACCCAGGCGGTGCAGTGTAGGCGCGCGGTTGAGCAGCACAGGCCGCTCTTTGATCACTTCTTCGAGCACTTCCCACACTTCGGGCTTCTCGCGCTCGATGATGCGCTTGGCGCCCTTCACGTTGCTGGCGTAGTTGTACTTGACCAGCCGGCTGATCACGAACGGGCGGTACAGCTCCAGCGCCATGATCTTCGGCAGGCCGCACTGATGCAGCTTGAGCTTGGGGCCGATCACGATCACGCTGCGGCCCGAGTAGTCCACGCGCTTCCCCAGCAGGTTCCGGCGGAAGCGCCCCTTCTTCCCCTTCAGCATGTCGCTAAGGGATTTCAGCTCGCGGCGACCCCGGCGGCTGAGCGCCTTGCCGCGCTGGCTGTTGTCGATCAGGCTGTCGACCGCTTCCTGCAGCATGCGCTTCTCGTTGCGCACGATCACGTCCGGCGCGCCCAGCTCCAGCAGCCGCTTGAGCCGGTTGTTGCGGTTGATCACGCGGCGGTACAGGTCGTTGAGGTCGGACGTCGCGAAGCGGCCACCGTCAAGCTGCACCATCGGGCGCAGATCGGGCGGAATGACCGGCAGCACGGTCAGGATCATCCATTCGGGGCGGTTGCCGCTCTTCAGCAGGCTTTCCACCACGCGCAGGCGCTTGGTGGCCTTCTTGCGGCGCTGCTTGCTGCGCGTCGTGCGGACCTCATGCCACAGCTCAGCCGAGAGCTTCTGCAGGTCCATGTGCCGCAGAATCTCCAGAAAGGCTTCTGCGCCCATGTTAGCCTTGAAGACCTGGCCGTACTTCTGCTTAAGCTCGCGGTAGCGCGGCTCGCCCAGGAACTGCAGCACCTGCAAGCTCATCAGCTCGTCGCGCGCTTCCGCTGCCAGGGCGTGCAGGCGGGCAATCCGTGCCTCAAGCCGGCTCTGAATGTCCTGAATCTCGTCCGCCGCCTCTGAGGTGCGCGTTTCGACCCGCGCGTCAAAGAGGTCCAGCTCCGCCCGCCGGCGCGTCTCGATATCTTCCTGGATTTCGTTCAGGCGCGCCTTGGCCGCTTCTTGCACCGCTTCGAGCAGGTTGTACTCAACCGTCTCGCCCGCTTCCGCGATGAGCGCGTTGGCCGTCTCGAAGAACAGGTTGGTCTTCAGCACCTGGCCCATCAGCGCGTCGATGCGATCCTGCAGCATCTGCGCTTCGGCCATCACGGCTTCGGACTGCGCCGCCTGCTCATCGTCGTATTTCTGGTTGACGCGATCGATCTCCGCCTGGATGTCGATCAGGTCGTCCTGGCGGCCTTCGCGCACTTCGTCCTGTTGAGACTGATACTCGTTGCGAAGCTGCTCGACCTGACGGGCAAGGTCTTCTTCGATGCGCTTGAGCGCTTTCTGGCGCGCTTCCTCGTCCACATGAGTAATGACGTGCTGCGCAAAGTACAGCACGCGATCCAGATTGCGGCGGCTGATGTCCAGCAAAATGCCCAGATAGCTCGGAACGCGGCGGGTATACCAGACATGCGCGACGGGCGCAGCCAGCTCGATGTGCCCCAGCCGCTCGCGGCGAACCGACGAGCGCGTCACTTCGACGCCGCATTTGTCACACACGATCCCCCGATAGCGCACGTTCTTGTACTTGCCGCAGTAGCATTGATAGTCGCGCGTGGGGCCGAAGATCGCCTCACAAAAGAGGCCGTCCTTTTCCGGGCGCAGGCGGCGATAGTTGATCGTCTCGGGCTTGGTCACCTCGCCATACGACCACGACCGAATTTCCTCGGGAGATGCCAAACTGATACGCAGTGCGCTAAAGTCTTTCGCCTCCAAGGCGTGCCTCCTCTGCGTTTGGGTTCGTGCTATCCAACTGGAGTGTTATACCGGTGTTAACGACAACAGAGACAGAGATCGTGTGTGAAGCCTCACGGCTACGGCGCCTGCCAGAAGCACATCAGCCTCCGCACACGCGAAAACGGCGCATGAAAAGGTCTTTCAAGCGCTTCGTGAAGGTCAAATTGTCACGGAAGCAAGGGATCGCTTGATTCACCACGACATCCCTGCTACACCCGGCTCGACGCCCCGCGAAGGTGATCATCGGGCAGGGTCTAGCAAAACAGGGCGGCGGTTCTGCCGCGCCCTCCGGATGTTCCACCGCCTACAACGCCAACGTGCAATTTTAGCAAACTGCCAGCGGAAGTCAAGGCTTAGAATCGGGACCGCGCCGGATTCGCCGCCGCTCAGCGCAGCACGCCCGTGGGCTGCTCGAGCGCCAGCGTCACGATGCGCGTGGCCCCAGCGCCCGCGCTGAATACCGCCCGCCGAATCGCGAGCCGCGCCGGAAAGCTCGCCGACACCGAGAGCGTCCCCTCGCTGGCGATGGGCTGCCCGCTGGCGCGGTCGAGTTCTGCGCCGGACCGGTCGAAGACGGCCAGTGTGTACTCCCCCGGCGCCTCGCCCAGATAGCCGACGCTCACGCCGCCCACGTCCGCCCGCTCGGCCACCACCTGCACGTCAAGCGATACGCACGCCGTCACGTCATCCGGCAGGCCCGTGCCCAGATATCGCCCCGTATCGTGCACCACAATCCACAGGACGGCGCCGGCGCAGGCCGGGTCGTCGTTCGGCACGGCTTCCAGGCGGATGCCCCACTTGCTGAAGGTGGCGGGGTCGAGCGGGCGCGATTCGTCTACCACGGTCCCGTCGGGCAGTTCCTCAAAGGTCAGCGCCAGCGGGCCATCCCCGGTCACGATCGGGCTGCGCCGGAAATTGTTGAATTCGTCGACCTCGCGCACGTCGTTGGCCGTGTCGATGCGCACTTCCATCACAAACGCGCCCCACCAGCTAAACACGTGTGGGATAAACAGCGTGGTGTTCTCGCCCGCCGCCAGCCGCTCCACCGTGCCGCTTCCCGCCGGGTTCGGATCGAGCACATCTTCCAGAAAGGTGTACTCGAACGGGCCCGCTTCCACCGGGCCGGCGTTGCTGATCTGGACGATCACCGCCGCCTTCTCGCCCGGATTGGGCCGCTTGGGGAAGATCTCGATCCGCTCGACCACCAGGTCGGTTTCCAGCACTGGGGGCGGGGTGGACGGCTGGCGCTCGGTCAGCAGGACGGCGAGCAGCGCCAGTGCCAGCACCACGATCACCCCCGCCGCCACAACCAGCGCGCGCGGTACGTGCGGACGCGCCTGCTTCTGCCCCGCGAAGTCGAATAGCATACCGTCCGCGGCCCGCATATACAGCACAGGCGCCGCCCACGCCGTTCCGCGCGTGATGTGGCTGATTGCCCGCCGCGCCTCGGATACCGCCGCGTCGATGGGCAACCCTTCGGCGACGGCGCGATACAGTTCCTCGGCAAAGACCCGCGCCACGTCGTCAGCGATCACCTGTTGCATAGCGATGACTGCCGGCACGCCGCGCGCGACGATGCTGCTCGCCAGCCCGGCAAACGGATCGCGCGGCTGCTCCACCGCGCTCTGACACGAGTTCAACACCACCAAGCGGATCGTGTTTTCCTCGCTCAGCTCGCGCGCCAGGTCTTCGGCGCGCACAGGGACGCTGCCGCCGTCGCCGAACGGGTCTTCGAGCGCCAGCATCCCTTGGCCGGTCGCCGGATCAAACGTGCTGTGGCCGATGTAGTGAAAGACGTGGAACTCGCGCGCGCGCAGGGTTCGCTGCAGCGCCCGCAGCGATGCATCCTCGATCCGCTCCAGCTCCAGCAGCCCACGAGCGCGAAGCTGCGCCGTCGCCGCGAGCACGTTTTGCCACTCCGCTTCTGCATCCACTGGCGGCAGATCGGCCGGGCTGGAGATCATCACCAGAACGCGCAGCGGCGGGCGGAACACCGGGCGCGGACGAATCACCAGGCGGCGCGGGTGGCGGACCAGCGGCGTCGTGCGCGAGAGGGCAAGATAGTCAATCGCCGGGTCGCGCAGCAGCTCCCAGGGCAGCGAGGCCAGGTCCCCGGCGTCGTCGAGCGCCAGCTTGATGCGCAGCCCCTGAGCAGTGCGGGCGCGGTCCCGGCTGGAGAAATAGACCGTGTACACCGGCCCGGCGAACACCGCGTTGAACAGCGCCTCGCCAAAGGCGCGCGCGGTGCGCAGCAGTTCCGCCTGCGAGACGCGGACACGCCCGCCCAGGATGTCCAGGATGTGCACTAGCTCGTCCGGAGCAAACGGCAGGCGGAAGTCGTTTGACACCTGCGACGGCCCCTCGCCCAATGGCATGTCGACCACAATCGCGCGGTAGCGTCCCTCGCCCAGGTCTTCAATGCGCAGCTCGAAGTCGAGATATGCCTGCTGTACGCTCATCGGATGCCCTTCCGCGCCGCCGTACATGCGAGTGCCTGTGCCTCGATTGTAAGAGCAGGCGCCAGTTTTTCAAAGCGCGCGCCCGAATCAAAAGGCTCCCCGCGGGCTGGCGCGGGGAGCCGGACATTCAGGTTACGCCTGGCGGTCAGGTCTCCGCGCCCACGCGCGCCGCCAGATAGGCTTCCATGAAAGCATCAAGGTCGCCGTCAAGGACCGCCTGCGTGTTGCCGGTCTCGTACCCGCTGCGCGTGTCCTTCACAAGCTGGTATGGGTGCAGCACGTACGAGCGGATGGCGTTGCCCCACCCCGCGCTGACGTGCTCCCCCTTTAGCTCGGCGAACTCTTCTTCCTGCTTGCGGCGTTCCAGGTCCAGCAGGCGCATCTTAAGCACCTGCAGGGCGCGCTCTTTGTTTTGCGTCTGGCTGCGCTCGTTCTGGCAGCTCACGACCAGCCCGGTCGGCAGATGCGTGATGCGCACTGCCGTCTCGTTTTTCTGCACATTCTGGCCGCCCGCGCCGCTGCTGCGGAACGTGTCGATTTGCAGGTCCTTCTCGTCGATGGTGATGTCGATTTCCTCTTGCACGTCCGGCCAGACCTCGACCAGGCAGAACGACGTGTGGCGCCGGTTGGCGGCGTCGAACGGGCTGAGGCGCACCAGCCGGTGCACGCCCGCCTCGGACTTCAGATAGCCGTAGACGTAATCACCTTGGATCGACACTGTGGCGCTCTTGATGCCTGCTTCGTCGCCCGGCATCTCATCGACGATCTCCGTCTTAAAGCCGCGGCGCTCGGCCCAGCGCAAATACATGCGCAGCAGCATCGCGGCCCAGTCCTGCGCGTCGGTGCCCCCTGCCCCGGCGTGAATCGCCAGATAGGCGTCTTCCGCGTCGTACTTGCCGCCCAGCTTGGCGCGGAACGCCAGCCGCTCGACCTCGGCGGCCAGCGCGTCGGCTTCGGCGGTCAGCTCCGGCACAAGCGCTTCGTCATCCAGCTCGGCCAGCTCGATCGCGTCGTTCAACCGCTGCCGCGTGCTGAGCCACAGCCCGGTCGCTTCCTTCAACCGCGCCAGCCGGCGCATCGTCCGCTGCGCCGTGTCCGGGTCGTCCCAGAAATCGGCTTGGGTAGATTGCTCTTCCAGACGCGCGATCTCATCCACATCCGCCGCTACGTCAAAGACGCTCCATAAGCTGTTCAACCGTGCGGCGCATCTCGTTCAATCGGCTCACCAGGTTTTCCACGTTGCTTACTCCTCGTCGTCATCCCCGTTTTCGAACAGGCTGTCGACAAACTTGGCGGGGTTGAAAAACACCAGATCGTAGACACTCTCGCCGATCCCGACGTAATGGATCGGCAGCCCCAGCTCTTGCTGGATCGCGAACAGCATCCCGCCTTTGGCGGTGCTGTCCAGCTTGGTCACAACCACCCCTGTCACATCGATCGCTTCCTGGAACTTCTTGGCCTGCGTCAACGCGTTTTGCCCGGTTGTGCCGTCCAGCACCAGCAGCGTTTCGTGCGGCGCGTCCGGGATCACCTTGCGCAGCACATCACGCACCTTGACCAGCTCGGCCATCAGGTTGAAGTTGCTGTGCAGGCGGCCCGCCGTGTCCACAATCAGCACTTCGGCATGGCGCGCCCGCGCCGCGCTGATCGCGTCGTAGACCACCGCTGCCGGGTCGCTGTTGGGCAGTCCGGCGATCACCGGCACGCCCGCGCGCTCGCCCCACAATTTGAGCTGGTCGATGGCCGCGGCGCGGAATGTGTCACCCGCCGCGATGATCACCTTGCGGTTATTCAGCCGCATGCGGTAAGCGATCTTGCCGATGGTCGTCGTCTTGCCAGAGCCGTTGACCCCCGCAATCAGCATAACAGACAGCTCGCGCCCGCTCAGGTTGAGCGGCCTCGGTTCGGTCAGCAGCCCGCGCAGTTCGTCCTTCAGCGCCTCGGTGAGCTGATCCTGCCGCGTGATCCCGTCGCGCCGAACCCGCTCCTTGAGGCGCTCCATGAGCCGCAGCGTCGTCGGAACGCCCACGTCGGCCTGGATCAGCAGGGCTTCAACGTCGTCCCAGGTATCTTCATCGATTTCAGTGGCCCCGAACGCCTGGGCAATTCGCCCAAAGAACGACTGCCGCGTCCGGGCGAGACCCTTTCGTAGTGATGTCACGCCTACTCACCTTCTCCTGATCACTGCACTGCCCCGGCCAGCCTCGCCTGACGGTTACGGGACAGCCGGGCGGGCGACTCGCTGACACCCGCCCGGTGGAGTATAGTAATTCGCTCACCCGCCTGCAAACTTCTATATGCAACCCCGTTTGATTCCGTTATACTTACCCGTGGGGGAGCACATTCGCGCCGGATGCACGCGGGCCGCGCCGGCTCAAGCCGTCGTTATCTTGCTGTCACCTAGCTGGCGAACAACATGGATCAAGCCCATATTCGTAATTTCTCGATCATTGCCCACATCGACCATGGCAAAAGCACCCTGGCCGATCGCCTGCTCCAGATCACCGGCACGATCAGCGAGCGCGAGATGCAAGAGCAGGTGCTCGACAGCATGGAGCTGGAGCGCGAGCGCGGGGTTACCATCAAGGCGTCCGCGGTGCGCATGCAGTACCAGGCACACGACGGGCAGACCTACGAGATGAACCTGATCGACACGCCC
>DYEN01000139.1 GCA_020725705.1 Anaerolinea sp. | reverse complement strand
ATCTCGGCGATCTTGCCCTGGTGCAGCACGATGCCGCCGATAAGCTGCACGTCGAAGTGCCGCAGCCCGATGGTGCGCACGGATGCCTCGCGCACGACGGCGAAGGCTTCGGGCAGTAGATCGTCAAGCGTCTCCCCGTCGCTGAGGCGCTTGCGGAACTCGTCCGTTTTCGCGCGGAGTTGCGAATCCGACAGCGCCTGCATCTTTGGCTCGAGCGCGTTGATCTGTTCGGCCACCTCGCGGTGACGCTTCAACTCGCGCTCGTTGGGGTCGCCGAACAGCGTTTTGGTAATTGATCGTAGCATCGTTCCTCACCACGGAAGGACGACGCCGCCAGGCGCCGTCCCCGCTCCCTGACAATCCGGCCGGATGGTAATGATGCGTGAGATTATAGCATAGACCGGCCCCGGGTTCTATTGCCCCGCCGCGCTCAGCCGAGCAACAGCCGCAGCGAGGCGAAGGCCAGCACGACCACCAGCAGCGCAACCAGCGAGAGGATGACAATCAGCACGATGCCCCACAGTGGCAGCCCGGCCAGACAGCCAGGGTGGGGGGCAGGCTCGACGCCGACGCCCTCGGGGCGGCGCGGTGGCCGGTAGGGATCGAAGACCGGCTCGCTCGAGATCGGACCTTGGGTCGGGTATCCACGGGCGGGATGATAGCTGCCACCCGTGGGTGGTTCCGACGGCGTGACCGGCGTTGATGGGATAACGGGGCGCGAATCCGTGCGCGGCTGCAGGGGCGGCTCGGAAAATAACTCGTCCGGGTCGTTCCACTCGTACCCGGCGGCCAGGTCTTCGATTTCACTGTCCGGATCGGCCAGGCTGTCTTCCTCGGCGGCGGCCCAGGCATCGTCGGCTTCGTTTTCGGGTCGGCGTCTGCGGCGCGGGTCGTCTTGGAAACGCGGGTCGTAGTCGTCCATCACTCGTCCCTTTCTTCCGATCGAACCCCCCATGCTCCAGTGTACCGTATTCGCCGCAGGCCACCTAGAGGCTGGTATGAACCCGGCAGGCTAGCTTGCGGGGAATCGCTTCGGCGCGGGGAGAAGGGGAGCGCGCTGCGGCGGCCAGGGCGCCCATGCACCCGGCCGGGAAGGCTGGCGGACGACGTGGCGCGCGCCTGCCACACCGTTTCTCGCTCTCGCAGGCTGCGAGCCGTCCATCGGGGATGCACCAGAACCGAATTTTTACAGCTTTTTTGCATCTGTTCACCGGTGTGCTAATGGTATAATAAGTACTTATGTGCCATAATCCATGATGAAGTGACCCGGTGCAACATGCTGCCTACTTCTTTGAAAGCACAGTTACAAAAGGAGCGGAACATGAAGACCAGGTTCTACGTGCCAGCACTCACACTCGCGATCATGCTGTCGGTGGTGATTCTCGGACCGGTGGGTCTGGCGCTTGCGCAGATCGAAGAGCTCAGCATTACCAGCGAAAACTGCACGGTGACGGTCAGCTTCTTTGCCGGGCAGTCGGGCACTTATATCGTCGAGTTTTGGGATGACGGCGAGCTGAAGGCGGAACCGTCGCAGACCATCGCGACCGGCGAGCAGACACTGGTGTTCACCTACACGTTCACCGAGATCGGGGATGTTATCCCCGGCATCGGCATCTACATCTACCTGGGCGATGAGCAGCTAGCTGTAGTCGATCCGTATACCGACATCGACGAGACCTGCACGCCCGAAGCCTTAGCGGCGGGTGGCTGCGACACCGCGATTTCGCTGGCAGGCGCTGTAGTTGGTCGCTTCCTGCACTCTGCCGAAGCCTACTGGGCGCCTGACTTCAGCAAGAAGACCACCCCCACCATCGAGATCCCGTGGAACACCACGCTCTATACGTACGGCGTTGACGAGAGCGGCGAGTTCCGCAAGGTGCTGTTGAACTGCACCTTCCTGTGGGTTCCGGCGGACACGATGGGTCCGAACTACGACGAGGTCTGGCAGGGCGCGCCGCTGCCCACCACCGTCGTCGAGTAAGCGCGCTGTAGCGCACGTGACGCAGCGCCCGGCCCCTGCCGGGCGCTGTTGATTCAGGCGGAGCCATCCATCAGCATACGGACGGCGCTGCCGGGGTCAAGCTGGCGCGCGAGGACGCGCTCGATCAGCTCTTCGAGGGCAGCGGGCGTGCGCTGGCGAATAAGCCGGTCCAGCAGGGCTTCGCGCAGGCGCGCGGCGAGTTCCGCTTCGATCCCGGCGCGCTGCCGCTCGACCAGCAGGCCGCTGTCTGCCAGGTAGGCGCGGTGGCGCTCGATGGCGTCGGCCAACGCACCCAGCCCCTCACCCTCGGTGGCGATCGTCTTGAGGATGGGCACCTGCCAGAAATCGTAGATGGACTCATCCGGACTGGCGGGGCGGGCCAGCAGCTCGCCGTGGTGCAGGTTGGTCCGCAGGCGGTGGCCCAGCTCCAGCATGGCGCGCAGCGCGCGGACGGTGTTCTCGGCACCTGGCCGGTCGGCCTTGTTGACCACCAGAATATCTGCGATCTCCAGGATGCCGGCCTTGATGGCCTGCACGTCGTCGCCCATGCCCGGCGCATCAACGACGATGGTGGTGTAGGCCGTGCGCGCGATGTCCACCTCGCTCTGGCCCGCGCCGACCGTCTCGATCAGGATGACATCGAACCCGGCGGCGTCCAGCACGCGCGCCACGTCGCCGGTCGTGGCGGCCAGCCCGCCCAGGCTACCCCGGTT
>DYEN01000138.1 GCA_020725705.1 Anaerolinea sp. | reverse complement strand
GGCGAGTATGCTCGATCACGGCCTGCACAACAGCCTTGAGGCGTCGATGGCGAAGGCCAAGGCGGGCAAGGTGGTCACCTGGGTGACGCAGCAGGCGGTCGCCCTGCTGGGGCCGATGGGCTACAGCCGCGAGTGGCTGGTCGAGAAGTGGATGCGCGACGCCAAGATCAACGACATCTACGAGGGCACCGGCCAGATCAACACGCTGATCGTGGCGCGCCGCATTCTCAATTACTCCAGCCGCGAGCTGAACTAGCCGGAGCGCGGGCATACGTGGGGCGAGCGTCGGGCGAGCAGTAGGGCAGGCCGCGCTAAAATCTGCCATAATCTATGCCGTCAGTGGTTGAGCAAACCGCTCATACCGGCGGCGCTTCGCGTGCGCTGCCGGCGCTGTGAGATACCGGCGAGCAGTTGGCCGCTGGTGGTGCCGGCCGCTCGCTGCATTCTGTGGCTGTACAAGGAGAGACAACGGTGAAACGACGAGGTTTGGTGATAATCGGCCTGGCGCTAATCACGGCGCTGGCCGGTGGCATGATGGTTATGGCTCAGGATGGCGGCGAGCGCCAGCCGATCAGCCCGGCGAATGCCGGGCAGCTCGCCGAGCTGGCGGTCCTGGACACGCAGTCTCAGGAAGCCTACGACACCGCGTGGTCTGAGGACGGGCGCTGGCTGGCTGTGGCGAACTCCAACGGCGTGTGGCTCTATAACGTGGCCGATCTGAGCGCGGGCGCGCGCGAGCTGGACGCCGACGCGACGCTGGTGACCAGCCTGGCCTTTAGCCCGGATGGCGCGCTGCTGGCAACCGGCAGTGCCGACGGCGGCGTGCGCGTGACGGATACCGCCTCAGGCGAGCGCCGCGCGCTGATCAACGCGCACAACGCGATCGTGACGGATGTCGCCTTCAGCCCGGACGGCGCCCTGCTGGCAAGTGCCAGCGTGGACGGCTCGGCCCGGCTGTGGAACCCGATCGACGGCCAGGGCTTGGCCGTGCTCGCTGGCCCGGCCAACGTCGTGAGCCGCGTTGCCTTCAGCCCGGATGGCACGCTGCTCTACGTGACCGATATGGACGACCGGCACCGCATCGTCGCCTACAATCTGGAAGGCGCGCCCATGCTCTCGTTCAACCAGCCCGACAACCTGGAAGCGGGCGAATTGGGGCTGCGATCTCCAGCGGGCCTGGCTGTTGACGAGACGGGCCGGATCTATGTGGTGGACGCTGAGCAGAACAAGGTGTTCGTCTTCCCGCCTTCCGAAATCACCGGCAGCGTCTTGCCAATCCCGCTGCAGGGAAGCAACGCGCTGCCGGACGCAACACAGGAAGCGACCGAGGCTGTGACCGAACCGGCGGCAGGCGGGGGTGGATAGGGCCGAGGGGGTGTGGGGTCGATTTTGCACACGCCGCAGCATTCTCAGCAGCATTTTCAATAGAAATGCGACTTTGCGATCAAAGCGATCAAAGTTGTGAGCGTTAACCAACGACGAAATTACAGGAGCCGCAGCAGGCGGCCATTTGAACGCAAAGGCGGTCAGTTTGGG
>DYEN01000137.1 GCA_020725705.1 Anaerolinea sp. | reverse complement strand
TTCGAGCGGGGCCGCCAGGACAAGGCGGTTCACCCCTTCACCACCAACTTCTCGATCAACGACGTGCGCATCACCACGCGCTATATGCCGAACTATCTGCCGTCGGCGCTGTTCAGCTCGGTGCACGAAGCCGGGCACGCGCTCTACGAGCAGGGCAGCGATCAGTCGCTGGAAAAGACCATGCTCGCCGGCGGAACCTCACTGGGCGTGCACGAAAGCCAGTCGCGCCTGTGGGAGAATCTCGTGGGGCGCGGTCGTCCGTTCTGGCAGTACTTCTATCCAAAGCTCCAGCAGCTATTCCCCGAGCAGCTTGGCGGGGTCGATCTCGAGGCGTTCTACCGCGCCATCAATTTCGTCTCGCGCTCGCTGATCCGCGTTGAGGCGGACGAGGTGACCTACAACCTGCACATCATGCTCCGCTTCGAGATGGAGAATGACCTGCTGGAAGGCAAGCTGGCCTTCAAGGATGCGCCCGACGCCTGGAACGCCAAGATGGAGCAATACCTGGGCATCACGCCGCCCACCGACCGCGAGGGTATTCTCCAGGACGTGCACTGGTCGGCCGGCCTGGTCGGCTACTTCCCGACCTACGCGCTGGGGACGCTGCTCTCGGTCCAGTATTGGGATAAGGCGCTGGCCGATGTGCCGGAGATTCCCAGCGAGATCGCGCGGGGGAACTTCGCGCCGCTGTTGGGCTGGCTGCGCGAGAACATTCACCGTCATGGTCGCAAGTACTGGCCGGCGGAACTGACGCTGCGCGTGACGGGCGAGCCGATTCAGACGCGCTCGTTCATGCGCTATCTGCGCGAGAAATACAGCGAGATCTACGGGCTGTGAGCCGCCCGCGGCTGCCCGCGCAGCGCGCCAGGAACGACAACGCCCCGGTCAGGCGCCGGGGCGTTTGATTCTTACGGCGAGGATAATCACTAGCGGCCGTAGAGCCAGTTGAGCAGGCGGCGCAGCAGGCCGGGCTTTTTCGGCTCGCGGATCACCGTGTTGCCCCGGTTGTCGATCGCGATCTGAAGCACCTGACCGCGCTGGCGCGCTTCTTCCCATTCCATCTTCCGGTCGCGCGGGATCAGATAGGCGCGCATCCAGCGGTCGTGCTCGGTCCCGCGGATCCGGGCGAGCTTCCAGTCGTCGTCATAAAGCTGGATGTTGTAAAGCAGCAGTTGGTATTGATCCGAAGGTGACAGTTCAACCGGCGTTTCCGTAAAGTCGTAGGGCGCCGGCGACGGCTCGGCCTCGACCGCGGCACGCGGCGGCGCCGGGGGTGGTGTGGGCGGCGCGTAGTCCGGCTCGGCCGGTCGCACGACACGGCTAGAGCGCACGGTGGCGGCCTGGCCATTGTGGCCGTTGGCGCGTCCGGGCGCGGGAGTCCGGTAGGCGGTCTCGTGCCGGGTGTGCGAGGCGTCGAGCGCGCTGGATGGCTCGTCGTGAAGCGGCTGCCAGTGGGCGTCGTGTTCGGGAGCGACAGGCTCGTAGACCGGTTCGCGCGCGCCGGTGCGCGCGGCGTCGACCAGCGACGCGCCGGCCATGCCGTCGATGAAATCCTGTTCCAGATCGTAGTCACGCGGATCGCGCCGGACGGATCCGCGCGCGGGCAGAGGG
>DYEN01000136.1 GCA_020725705.1 Anaerolinea sp. | reverse complement strand
TTGCCGTTCCACCAGTCGAGCGCCAGCAGGCCGTGCTCGCCGGGCTTCTGCTTGGCCGCTTCCGCTTCCAGATAGGCGTGCAGGTTCATCCCGGCCTGCTCCGCCGCGGCGTGATATTCCGGCGGCACGGCGTTGTCCACAAACCAGGCGAAAATGTCGCCAACGCCGCTCTGCCCCGCCTCGTACCCATAGTAGCCGGGAATGATGCCACCATCCACCACGCCGCACATCCCCGGCACTTCGACGAGCCTGTCACCCAGAACCATATGACAGGTGCTGGTGCCCATGATCATAACCATCACGCCGGTGTCGGTGACACGCGCCGCCGGGACGGTTACATGCGCGTCTACGTTCGCCACGGCGACAGCGATCCCCGGCCGCAGCCCCATCCAGCGCGCCGCCTCTTCGGTCAGGTCACCTGCGCGCCCGCCCAGGGGTGATAGTTCGCGCTTCATTTTGGTGTCCACCACATCCGCCAGATCGGGATGCAGCGCCGCCAGATATTCGCGCCGGGGGAAGGTCCCGTCCTGGTAGATCGCCTTGTAGCCGGCGGTGCAGGTGTTGCGCGTCTCCACCCCGCACAGCTGCCAGACGACCCAGTCCGCCGCTTCGATCAGGCGATCGGCGGCGTGGTAGACTTCGGGCGCTTCGTCGAGGATCTGCAGCACTTTGCTGAAGAACCATTCGGATGAGATCTTGCCACCGTAGCGTGCCAGCCACGGCTCGCCCATCTCGCGCGCCGTGGCGTTGATTTTGTCCGCTTCCGGCTGGGCAGCGTGGTGCTTCCACAGCTTGACCCACGCGTGCGGGTTGTCGCGCCACTCCGGCAGGCGCATCAGGGGAGTGCCGTCGGCCAGCGTGGGCATCATCGTGCAGGCGGTGAAGTCAATGCCGATGCCGATGACATCATCGGGGTTCACACCGCTCTGGCGCAAAGCTTCGGGCACGGCGTTCTGAAAGACACGGATGTAATCGTCGGGGTTTTGCAGCGCCCACTCGGGCGGCAGCGGGACGTTGCTCCCAGGCAGTGCCTCGTCGATGACGCCGTCACTGTATTCGTAGACGGCGCTGCCCAACTCGGCCCCGTCGCGCACGCGCACGACCACGGCCCGTCCGGACTCGGTTCCAAAGTCTATGCCAATGGTGTATTTATCCTGATTCATGATGGGGAATATTCTCCTTCGTCCACGGTCAACAGAAGAAGCACAGCCAACAGACGCTTCCATGCGGCGCCGGCCGGCGCCGGTCCCTTCGACCTAACGCGGCGGGCACGTGCTCTGACGCTCGACGAACTGCGGATAGAGCACCCGCTGATGCACGGGGGTATCCGGTTTTTCGACCAACGTGATCAGGTATTCCACACTCTGCTCGCCCAGGGCAGCGAAATTTTGCCGGACGGTCGTCAGCGGCGGGGAAAAGTAGGCCGCCTCGGGCACATCGTCAAATCCGACGACCGACACATCTTCCGGCACGCGCAGCCCGTGCTCGCGCAGTGCCGACAGCGCGCCCAGCGCCATCTGATCGTTGCCGACTACCAGCGCGGTGAACCGTACTCCCTGGGCCAGCAGACGTTTCGCAGCCTCGTAGCCGCTACGCGCCGTCCAATCCCCTTCCACCGATGGCCCCGGCTGCAACCCGGCAGCCAGCAGGGTATCGCGCCAGCTGGTGTGACGCGCCTGCGCCCCATACCAGGTCAGCGGCCCGCTGATCTCGGCGATGACACGATGACCCAGGTCGATCAGGTGCTGCGTCGCGATCTGGCTCCCGTAGCGCTGATCAATTACGACCGAGGGCACGTTGGCAAACAGTTCGGTGTCGATCTGCACGAAGGGAACCGAGCCGCAGACGTTCACCAGATCGTTGTAGGTAACCCCCACCACCGGCGAGATAAACAACAGCCCGTCAACAGCATTGGCTCCCACGCCGACCACCGCCTGGCTGACTTCTTCGAGGGTCATGCTATCGACCGTTGCCAGGATGACGGTGTACCCGCGCCGCTTGGCCGTCTGCTCAATGTGCGTCACCATCTGGGCCGGGCCGTAGAAGGTGATGTCGTAGCCGATCACTCCGAGCGTACACGAGCGTCGAGTCGCCAGGCTGCGCGCCGCACGGTTGGGGTGGTAGTTCAGCTTGCGGATGGCAGTCAGGACACGGCGCCGCGTGTCTTCAGACACGTAGGGATGGTTGTTAACAACCCGCGACACCGTCTGAGAGGAAACCCCCGCCAGGAGCGCGACGTCGTTGAGGGTGATGCGTTTGGTGTTGGACTTATCCATGCGCGCCAGACCGAGCGTAAGGCATCTGTGATGAATAATGATAACGCTAACATCATATCACATGGATAAGAACACAGTCAAGCAGGCCGCCGACGCACCGAACGAATAACGCGTTCTGCCCTCGCCTCAAACGGCGTTTTTCCGGCAGACAACCACCTGCCCTGGGGGGTACTTGACGCGCATGTGAAAACCATTATATACTGGGTTATGTGTTTGCGCTAACATAGTGACTTGTTTAATTAGACGTTGCTCAGCAGCACTGCGAGTCGTTGTATGCCACCCCTATTGCAAGCCAGCGGTATTGTCAAACAGTTCCCCGGCACGCTCGCGCTCGACCGCGTCCAGCTTGACCTGTACCCCGGCGAGATTCACGCGGTCGTCGGCGAAAACGGCGCGGGCAAGAGCACCCTGATGAAGATCCTATCCGGCGTCTACACCGCCGACGCGGGGGAAATCCTGTTCGAGGGCCGGCGCGTGACACCCTCGACCCCACGGGAAGCCTTGCAGCTTGGAATCGCGATTGTCTACCAGGAACTCAGCCTGGTCCCCCCTTTGACCGTCGCCGAGAACATCTTTCCCGGCCGGCTGCCCACCAACTGGCTGGGGTTCGTCAAGTACGGCCAGCTCTTCCGCGATGCGCGCCGCGTGCTCGACGATCTGGACGTCCACATTGACCCGCGCGCGCTGGTCAGCGACATCTCCATCGCCAACCAGCAGTTGGTCGAGATCGCCAAGGCCTTGTCTCAGAACTGCAAGGTCCTGATCCTGGACGAGCCGACCTCGGCCCTGACCGAGCGCGAAGTCGAGATCCTGTTCTCGCTGCTAAAGCGGCTTGCTGCGCAGGGGGTGGGCATTCTCTACATTAGCCATAAGCTGGACGAGATCTTCCGCCTCTCCGACCGCATCACCGTGCTGCGCGACGGCCAGTACATCGGCACGGTGAAGACTGCGGAAGCCACCACAGACATGATCATTCGCATGATGGTAGGGCGCGAGCTAGGGAGTATGTACCCGGCCAAGGCGGACGAGATCGGCCAGCCGCTGCTCGAAGTGCGCGATCTGCGCCTGCCGGGCAGCAGCGCGAAGATCAACTTGGTGCTGCGAGCCGGCGAGATCGTGGGCGTCGCCGGGCTGATCGGGGCCGGGCGAACAGAACTGGCCCGCGCCATCTTCGGGGTGGATCCGATCACAGAAGGCCAGATTCTGCTCGATGGCAGGCCGATCTCCATCTCGTCGCCCAGCGAAGCTATTCAACACCGCATCGGCTACTTGCCCGAAGACCGCAAGGCCGCCGGGCTGTTTCTCGATATGTCCGTCAAGTGGAACATCGAATCGGTTAACCGCCCGGCGGTCACCAGCTACGGTTTCGTCAACCCCAACCGCGAAGCCGAACTGGCCCGGCAGTATATCTCCCGGCTGGAGATCAGCACGCCCAGCATCGAGCAGGAAGTCCGCCGGCTCTCAGGCGGCAACCAGCAGAAAGTTCTGGTTGCGAAATGGCTGGCGATCCGCCCACGTGTGTTTATGGTTGACGAACCCACGCGCGGCGTGGACGTTGGCGCCAAGAGCGAGATCCATCACCTGTTGCGCGAGCTGGCAACAGCGGGTGTCGCGGTGATGATGATCTCGTCCGAGCTGCCCGAAATCCTGGGCCTGAGCGATCGCATTCTGGTGATGCACAACGGCGCGATTGTCGCCGAGCTGGACGGCCACGCAGCCACCGAGGAACAGATCATGCACTATGCCAGCGGCCAGGCGGCGGTCGCGGTTTAGCCGCTTTGGAACCAGGCATGGCACGGTTCACGTGTTGAAGGAAGAGATAACTAAAATGGAAACGGCAACGAAAGAATCGGCGCCCACGCTGCGAACCAATGCTCTGCTCAACGCGCTGAAGCAGATTGTGCGCGCTCGCGAATTCTTCCTGGTGGTGTTGATCATCTTTATTGCCATCGTGCTGCACCTCGAAACGGGCCATTTCCTGACCGGGCGCAACATGCGCGCCATCGCGCTGGGCTTTTCGGCGCACGGCATTATGGCGGTCGGCATGGCGGCGGCGCTGGTGTCGGGCGGCTTCGATCTGTCGGTTGGGTCGGTGTACGCGGTAGGCGGCGTGGTCACCGCGGTCGCCCTGCGCGAGGATATGGCGCTTGGCGGCCTGCCGATCGAGCTGGCAATGGCACTGGGGACGCTGGCCGGGGTGATCGCCGGCCTGATCAACGGCCTGTTGATTACCAAAGCGGGCATTAACCCCTTCATTACGACGCTGGGCATGATGAGCATCGCACGAGGCGTCGGCTATGTGATCACCGAAGGCTCGCCGATCGCCCGCCTGCCCCAGGAGTTCTTCAAGTACGGCCAGGGGGCGGCGTTCTTCGGTATCCCGAATGTGATCGTCATCGCGCTGGTGATTATCTTCATCGGCGACATTCTCATGCGCCGCTCGGCGGTTTTCCGCCAGATTTACTATGTCGGCGGCAACCCCGAGGCCGCGCGGCTGTCGGGTATCAACGTTGACCGCGTCAGAATCGGCGTCTTCACGCTGTCCGGCATGCTGGCTGCCTTTGCGGGCGTGCTTTCGGTGTCGCGCTTCACGGTCGCCGACCCCGGCACCGGCATGGGCTTCGAGCTGCAGGTCATCGCCGCGTGCATTATCGGTGGCGCGAGCCTGAACGGGGGTAAAGGGACCGTGCTGGGCGCGCTGTTGGGCCTGATCTTCGTGGGCTTTATCAACAACGGCATGGTGCAGCTTCGCGTGCCGGTCTACTGGCAGAACCTTGCCATGGGTGTCATCTTGCTGGTGGCGGTCGGTTCCGACACGCTCAGCCAGCGGCTCCAGGCCAGGCCACGCGTCAAACGCACCGAGGCGTGACCTGTGCCGGTTCCCTTGTGGGTTCGCTCCGGCGTTTCGCCGGATTAGTTATAGCCGGTTTAGGTGAGATGGAGAGGGATTCTTATGAACCGTCGCGATTTTCTCAAGACCAGTGCCCTGGCCGCCGCTGCCGCCGCATTTCCCGTGGGGCTGCGCAAGGCCGCCGCTCAGGAAGACCAGCTGTACTACATGGTCACCTTCGTCTCGGGGATTGACTACTGGAAGGACTGCTATCGCGGCATGCAGGACGCCGCCGAGTTCCTGGGCGTGAATGTTGAGTACACCGGTACGCCGGAAAACGACATCACCGCCGAGGTCCGCGTCTTCGAGGAGGTCGCCGGTCAGAACCCCGCCGGCATTCTGGCGACCATCATCAACCCTGACGCGTTTATTGAGCCGATCAACAATGCGATCGATTCCGGCGTTCCGGTGGTGTGCTTCGACGCCGACTCGCCGATGAGCAAGCGCTACAGCTTCGTCGGCACGGGCAACTACTATGCCGGTGTGGTGGCCGCGCGCTATCTTGGCCCGCTGGTCGGCGAGGGCAAGGTTGCCATCTCCAGCGTGGCCGCGCAGCTCAACCACGTCCAGCGCCGCCAGGGCTTCATCGAGACGCTGGCTGCCGAATATCCCGGCGTGGTCACCTCAGATGAGCTGATCATCGACGACCAGAACAACTCGACCCTGGCCGCCGAGAAGATGTCCGCCCTGCTGATCGCGCACCCGGACATCAAGGGCATCTTCGCGACCGACGCGCTCGGCGCGGTTGGCGTGGGCCAGGCCGTGCGCGAGGCCGGCCTCAGCGGCCAGCTTCCGATCATCGGCTTCGACTACGACGAAGGCACGCTGGACCTGATCGACAGCGGCGAACTGAGCGCCACTCTGGCCCAGGGCACCTGGCAGATGGGCTTCTGGGGCCTGCTGATGCTCTACGCCGTGCGCAACGGTCTGATCAAGTCCGTCTCCGACTGGCAGGCGGCCGGCATCTCGCCACTGCCGCCGAACGTCGACACCGGCGTGGTGGTCATCACGGCGGAGAACAGCCAGTACTGGCGCGCCTCGTAAGCGCGAGCGCCCAGCTTACCGACCCGCGGCCCATCAGCCGCGGGTTTTTTTGTTGGCTGGCGGCGGTCTGCTTGCCGAACTGCCCCTTGATTTGTCTATAATCATGAGTAAATCCGCCTGAGCAAAACACCCGCTGTGTGCAGCCAAGAAAGGTTTCAATGGACGTCTGGCGCGATTTCCCAGGCCCTAATGCCGCCTACATCCTCGAACTCTACGAACGCTATCGCACCGATCCGGCAGCAGTGGATGACGCGACGCGCCGGTTCTTCGAGCACTGGACTCCGCCAGCCGACACAGCAATCCGCGGCAATGGAGCGGTCGTGGCAACCGGAATCGCGTTGGAACAGGCCGTGGCAATCGCCAACCTGGCCGAGGCGATTCGCACCTATGGCCATCTGGACGCCCGGCTTGATCCGCTGGGTAGCGAGCCGCCCGGCGACCCGATGTTGCGGCTGGAAGCGCATGGCCTGACCGAAGACATTCTGCGGGAACTGCCCGCCAGCCTGGTCGGTGGACCGGCCGCCGAGGGGGCAGACAACGCACTGGAAGCCATCGACGCGCTGCGCCGCATTTACTCGTCCACCACAGGATACGACACCAACGATATCCGCATCTGGGAAGAGCGCGACTGGCTGCGCGACGCGATTGAATCGCGCCGCTATGCCGTCGAGCGCGTCCCCATCGATCCGCTCGTGCTGCTTGACCGCCTGACGCAAATTGAAGCGTTTGAGCAGTTCCTGCACCGCATCTTCCCCGGCAAGCACCGCTTCTCGATCGAAGGGCTGGACATCATGATCCCCATGATCGACGAACTGATCTGTGCCGTTGCCGAGCAGGGGACCACACGGGTGCTGCTCGGCATGGCGCACCGCGGGCGGCTGAACGTGCTGGCGCATGTTCTCAACAAGCCATACGCGCAGATCATGGCCGAGTTCAAAGACCCGGTGCAGGGGCGGCATTTCCGCGAGGACTTGGGCTGGACGGGCGACGTCAAATATCACCTGGGGGGCGTGCGCACCGGCCAGGGCACAGGCGGCTGCGACATCGCGATCACGATGCCGGCCAATCCCAGCCACCTGGAAGCGATCAACCCGGTGGTGCTGGGTATGGCCCGCGCCGCCGGGACGGACTCTAGCCGGCCCGGTGAGCCGCCCTTCGACCCCGGCGTGACGCTGCCGCTGCTCATTCACGGCGATGCCTCCTTCCCCGGCCAGGGCATTGTCGCGGAAACGCTCAACCTGTCGCGGCTGCCCGGTTACTGGACCGGCGGCACGATTCACATCATCGCCAACAACCAGCTCGGCTATACCACCCTGCCCAAAGATGGCCGCAGCACGCACTATGCCAGCTCGCTGGCCAAGGGCTTTAAGATCCCGATCGTGCACGTCAACGCCGACGACCCCGAAGCTTGCATCGAGGTGATCCGGCTGGCTGCCGCCTATCGCCAGCAGTTTAAGAAGGACTTCGTAATCGACCTGATCGGGTACCGCCGCCACGGGCACAATGAAGGCGACGAGCCGAGCTTTACCCAGCCGCTGATGTACGAAACCATCCGCCGCCATCCCACCGTGCGCGAGCTGTGGGCCGAGACGCTCGTCGCGCGCGGGATCATCCGTCCGGAAGACGCGGCGGAGCGCGTGGCACAGGCGATGGCAAAGCTGCAAGCGGTCTATGACTCGCTGGATCCGGAGCGCGACCTGATCGAGCCGCAGCCCAAAGTCGCGCCGCCCGGCACCGCGCGCCGCGTCAAGACGGCCGTCTCGCTGGATACGCTGCACGCCATTCACGAGGCCCTGGTAACTTTGCCGCCCGATTTCAACGTCCACCCGAAGCTAAGCCGGATCCTGGAGCGCCGCCGCGAGGCGCTGCGCTCGGACGACGAGCCGGTCGTGGACTGGGCAACCGCCGAGCAACTCGCCTTCGGAAGCATCCTGGCCGACGGCATCCCGATCCGGCTGACCGGCGAAGATACCGAGCGCGGGACCTTCAATCAACGCCACGCCGTCTTCCACGACGTCAAGACCGGGCAGACCTATACCCCGCTCCAGGCCATCCCGCAGGCCAAAGCCGCCTTTGAGATCCACGACAGCCCGCTCACCGAAAACGCCGTTCTGGGCTACGAGTACGGTTACAACCTGCAGGCACCGGGCACGCTCGTGCTGTGGGAAGCGCAGTACGGGGACTTTATCAACGGAGCGCAGGTCATCGTGGATGAATTCATCGCGTCCGCCCGCGCCAAGTGGGGCGACACCCCCTCGCTGGTCCTGCTGCTCCCACACGGCTACGAAGGCGCCGGGCCGGATCATTCGAGCGCGCGGCTGGAACGCTTCCTGACCCTGTCGGCAGAAAACAATCTGCGCGTCGCCAACCCAACCACCCCGGCGCAGTACTTCCACCTGCTGCGCCGCCAGGCACGGCTGCTGGAGACCGATCCCCTGCCGCTGGTTGTGATGACGCCCAAGAGCCTGCTGCGCCACCCAATGGTGATGTCGAGCCTGCGCGAGCTGGCGAAGGGACGCTGGCAGCCAGTCATCCCCGAGCCGCGCCTGCGCGAGAATCCGGACGCGATCCGGCGGTTGTTTCTGTGCAGCGGCAAGGTGGTGATCGACCTGCTGACCAGCGAGCAGTGGCCGGCCCACCCGGAAGTGGGGTTGATCCGGATTGAGCAGCTCGCGCCCTTCCCCACTGACGACATCGCCGCGCTGCTGGACGAGCTGCCCGCGCTCGAGGAGATCGTGTGGGTGCAGGAAGAGCCGGAGAACATGGGCGCCTGGGGCTACGCGGCTCCGCGCCTGCGGAAGCTGACCGCGGATCGCTGGCCGCTGCGCTACGTTGGGCGCGCGCCCAGTTCCAGCCCGGCGGAAGGCTCGGCGGCTTGGCACGCAGCCAACCAGGCCCTGCTGATCCAGCAGGCGTTCGACACCGGCCCGGACCAGATCGCAGATGACTTCATTATCAGCTAAGGACAGCGAGCGATGCCAACAGAGATTACGGTTCCAGACCTGGGTGAGTCGATTGTCGAAGCCACCATCGCCGAATGGCTCAAGGCCGTGGGCGACCCGGTCAAGGCCGGCGAGCCGGTGCTGATGCTCGAAACGGACAAGGTCGACCTGGAAGTCGGCGCGACGAAAGACGGCGTGCTGGCCGAGATCCGTGTCCAGCAGGGCGAAGATGTCAAGGTGGGCGACGTGGTCGGCATTATCGACGAAGCAGCCGTCGCTGAGGCCCCTGGAACACCCACCGAGAAAACCGCCGAACAGCCGCCGGAGTCCGCGCCGGAAGCATCGCCCGCCGAAGCCGCGCACGATGAAAAAGCCGAGCGCGAGCGGGTTTCCCCCCTGGCGCGCAAGCTGGCCGAGGAAAAGGGGATTGATCTCGCTCAGGTGCGCGGGACGGGCGCGCATGGCCGCGTGACCAAAGAAGACGTCGAGCGCCACTTGGCCGAAGCCGCAAAGCCCGCCGCCCGGCCATCCGAGCCAGCACCGGCCCCGGAACGGCCCGCCCCGCCGCGTCCCGAAGCCCGTCCGGCAGCCCCGCCTGCGCCTACTACAGACTCGCGCCGCGAGGAACGGATCCGCATGTCGCGCCGCCGCCGCACCATCGCCGAGCGCCTGGTCGAGGCGCAGCGCACCGCTGCCATGCTAACCACCTTCAACGAGATCGACATGAGCGCAATCATGGCGCTGCGCGCACGCCGCAAGGATGCGTTCAAAGAGCGCTACGGAGTCAGCCTGGGGCTGACGTCATTCTTCGTCAAGGCGGCCATCGGGGCGCTGAAGCTGTTCCCCCGGCTGAACGCCGAGATCGACGGGGACGAGATGGTCATCAAGCATTACTACGACATCGGGGTAGCGATCGGAGCCGAAGAAGGGCTGATCGTCCCGGTGCTGCGCGACGCCGACCGGATGTCGTTCGCCGAGATCGAGCGCAAAGTGCGCGAGTTCGTTGAGCAGGCGCAGAGCGGTACGCTCTCGCTCGAAGACTTGCGCGGCGGCACCTTCACGATCACCAACGGGGGTGTATTCGGCTCGCTGCTCAGCACGCCGATCCTCAACCCGCCGCAGGTGGGCATCCTGGGCTTGCACAAGATCGAGGACCGCCCGATCGCGCTGAACGGCGAGGTGGTGATCCGCCCGATGATGTACGTGGCCCTCAGCTACGATCACCGCATCGTGGACGGACGCGAGGCGGTGCAGTTCCTGGTCCGTGTTAAAGAGCTGGCCGAGGACCCAGAGACACTTCTGATTGAGGGATAACGGGCCGCCGCGCGGCCCACGCGAGAAGCTGCGATGTCCGAATGGAAGAAAGCCGTCGCGCAGGTCGCCAGCAGCGTCGAAGACCACTACGATCAGCTCAAGCTGCGGCTGCGGCAAAAGCTGGGTATCGGCCCGGTTCATATCCTCACCTATCTGGGTTACGGCACGCAGAGCACGCTGATCGCGCGCGGGCGCGCTGTCGCCGACCACGACGTCACGCCGGCCGCCGACAACGACACCGTCTGGCGCAACCTGCTGAACATGTATCGCCGCTTCCACACGCACGAGATCCCGTTCGCGCAGGTGCGCGCCCGTTTCGGCGCGCTGGAGCAGACCGTCCAGGCCAATGAGGAAGGCTTCTTCGAGGTGCGCTTCGAGCTGGACGAACCGCTGCCGGACGGAACGTTGTGGCATGAGGTCGCGCTGGAGCTGGTGGACTACGCAGACCAGGCCGGGGCGCAGGCTTCGGCCAGCGTTCTTGTGCCGCCGACGCGGGCGCAGTTCGGTGTGATCAGCGATCTGGACGACACCGTACTGCGCACGGATGTGCTCAATCTGGTCAAGATGGCGCGCAACACCTTTCTGCGCAACGCACGCACACGGTTGCCTTTCGCCGGCGTCGCCGAGTTTTACCGGGCGCTCCAGCGCGGTACGCAGGGCACGTTCAACCCCATCTTCTACATCTCCAACAGCCCGTGGAATCTCTACGATCTGCTCGTCGATTTCTTCGAGGTGCGTCACATCCCGCTTGGGCCGATGTTCCTGACCGATCTCGGGCTGACCGACGAATACTTCTTCCGCCGCGAGCCGGTTGAGCACAAAGTGGAGCATATCGAAACCCTGCTGGTTACCTACCCCAGCCTGCCCTTCATTCTGATCGGCGACAGCGGCGAGGCGGATCCCGAGATCTATCACCGGACCGTGCTCGAGCACCCGGGCCGGATCCTGACGATCTACATCCGCGACGTCACCCCGGACGCGCGCGACGCGGAGCTGGCCGCCTTACGCCGCGAGGTTGAGCGGGCCGGCTCGGAGATGCATCTCATCGCAGACACCACCGCCGCCGCGCTGAACGCGGTCGAACGCGGCTTCATCCTGCCTTCCACGCTCAGTGCCATCGCCGAGGAAACCGACGAAGACAAGCGCGCGCCCGACGGCCTGGAAGCGGTGCTCGACACCCTCTCCCCGGATCCACCTGATAGCTCGTCCTGACCGGTCCACCCGGCCCCACGCTTGCCGCGAAACAGCCCACCTCGCCTAGACCAAGATCGTCCACCTGGTCGATACAGCGCATTGCGGCTTCCATTAGACTCTGGACAGCTAACTAAGCCAATATGTCACAGCGTCGAGCCGCACCCGACCTGTGCGAAATCGAAAGGAAGGCAAACGATGAACCTGCTTCACCAGATCCGTGAAGGAATGGACGTATATGACAGCACCGGCGAGCGCGTGGGCACGGTGGAGTACGTCCACTTTGGCGACGAGAACCCCGCCCGGCCCGGTCCCGAAGCTGCCACGCCATCGCCGATGCTCGAGCGCGACCCCACCCTGGTGGACATGGTCGCCGAGGCGTTCTCGACCGATGATATCCCCGAGGAACTGCAGCAGCGGCTCCGGCTACACGGATTCGTGAAAGTCGATTTTGGCCTGCTGCGCTCCGACCGCTACATCCTGCCGGATCAAATCGCCGGGGTGAGTGCGGACAAAGTGCATCTGAACGTCTCCCAGGACGAGCTGGTCAGCAGCTAACCCCTCTGCCGCATCGTGCGGCGCTCTCCTGTGCGCGTGCCGGCCCAGATTGGATGACCTGGGCCGGCACTTTATTGCTGCGGCAGGCGAACAATTCGGGGGTCACCTGGCCCATCGCCAGACCGGACCGCTGGCCCAAGCAAAAACCCGCCACCGATCTCATGTGCGCGCCTGCCCCCCGGCATACAGTAGTAACGTGCTTTGCCACGCGCCGGTTTGCGGCAGGCAGAGCGAATTCGGACTGGAAGAAAGGGCAAATACCATGCTGAGTTGGGCAATCTTCTTCTTGATCGTGGCTCTGATCGCCGCCATCTTCGGATTCGGCGGGATCGTCGCCGCTGCGGCCGGCATCGCGAAAGTGCTCTTTGTGCTGTTTCTGATTCTGTTCGTCGCGGCGCTGCTATTTGGCCGGCGCGCCGTCGCCTAACAGCATGGAGCAGAGGGGAAAGGTTCGGGCACAGGCCGCTGGCTCAGAGCAGATTCCTGCCACCGCCGGCAACGCGACTGCTCGACCTAGCCCCGTTCGCGCTCAGCTAGCCGGCGGGCTTGCCCGCGCGGCGGCACAAGCGGTAAAGGAGGGCAAACATGTTGACGTGGCTTCTGTTGATTCTCCTGGTCTTGCTCGTCCTGGGGGCGCTGCCCACCTGGCCGTACAGCCGGGACTGGGGCTACTACCCAAGCGGCGGCCTTGTGCTGCTGTTGATCATCTTGTTGCTGATCATCCTGCTATAAGCGCAGGGGCGGCACGTGAGGGGATGCCAGGACGCGGCGAACAGTGCGCGACCGGCCCGACACCCTTCGGCAGCGCATCGCTGCGCAGGCCAACCGCAAACGACCGTTCAAAGCCTATCGTTGTATCGTTCACAGTGTGTACAAGGAGAAAACCATGCAACCGCTCGTACTGTCAGCTACCACGCTCATCGGCGATAACGTCCGCAACCCGCAGGGCGAGGACCTGGGCACGCTCAAGGACATCATGATCGATCTGGACGCTGGCCGCGTGGCTTATGCGGTGCTGTCGTTCGGCGGCTTCCTGGGCATGGGCGACAAGCTGTTTGCCATCCCGTGGGGCATGCTGTCGGTGGACACGGAGAACAAAGAGCTGGTGCTCAACGTCGACCGGAGCGTTCTGGAGAACGCGCCGGGGTTCGACAAAGACAACTGGCCGAACATGGCCGACCGCACCTGGGCGAATGAGATTTACGCCTACTACGACTACGAACCCTACTGGGATCGGTAAGCTTCCGGCCGCGGTTCAGCCGGAATGCAAACCGGCGCTCTTAACGGAGCGCCGGTTTTTCGTTGTTGCGCGCAACACCCGCGTCGGGACGAGCGCCCGGCGGCTGCTCCTAGCCCACCAGCAGCGACTGCCCGCCGTCGATCCAGATCTCCGTGCCCGTGATGTGGCTCGACGCGTCGGAAGCCAGGAACAGCACCAGCTCGGCCACCTGTTCCGGGCTGCCGGGCCGCCCATCGGTCAGCGGGATTGCGCCCTCAGGGAACTCGACCGGTTCGCGGGCCGCTTCGAGGTTCTGCTTGTCTGTGTTCTCGTCAATCTGGGTCTCGATGGCGCCGGGGCAGATGACGTTGACCCGGATCCGGTGCTTGGCCAGCTCCAGCGCGGCCATCTTGGCAAAAGCGACCTGGCCCGCTTTAGTCGTTGCGTAAGCCGATGCGCCGGCATTGCTGAAGACGCGTGTCCCGTTGATCGACGAGGTAACGATCACCGAGCCGCCCCGCGCTTTGAGCAGCGGCAGAGCATATTTCACCGTCAGAAACGTCCCTTTCAGATTAATGGCCGAGGTTTCATCCCAGTCCTCTGGGTCCAGCTCGTCAAGCGGCGCCCAGGTGCCATTGATCCCGGCGTTGGCGAAGACGATGTCAAGCCGCCCCCACTGACGCTCGATCTGGCGATAGGCGCGTTCCATCTCGGCAGGCACGGAAATGTCAGCTTCGACCACCATCCCCTCACCCCCGGCCTCAGCAATCTGCGCGACGATGCGCTCCAGCTCGTCGCGCGTGCGGCCCAGCGCGGCCACACGCGCGCCCGCGCTTGCCAGCCGCCGCGCCGCCGCCGCGCCGATGCCCGATCCTGCCCCGGTAATGACAGCCACTCGTCCGGTCAAATCCATCCCATCCCTCTCCTTGATCTGCTCACGATCCACGCTTTGATCTCGACAACTCCTGCTGGCGCATCACGGCCAGCAATTCATGCATTGGGTTGACTCCCACTGCCATCAGCAGCGCGCGCTCCTGGTTGTGGGCGCGTGCCCGTTCCAGCGCCCGCGCCGTGACAACCTGCCCCCGAACCACGATGTACCAGCCGTCCCGCGTCATCACCGCCCGCGTTGCCTGCAAGCCTTCGGCCAGATGCACCGCTGCGCGGGCAATTGCGTGCACCAACGCGCGCGGGATCGTGTCGGACTGCGGATCGTGGTCGCCGAGATCGGCCTGGTTCCAGATGTCGCGCGCCAGCAGCCGCAGTGCGTGCGGCAAGCGGTGCCGGGCAGCCGCGTTTTCTTCCATGGTGCGCTGATGATCGTCCGGCAGGATAGCCGTGCTTCCTTCCATCCGCACGGCGCGTGGCGCAGGCACAAAATGCGGGCCGTCCCCATGCTCGCCGCCACCTTGAACGGCATAGCCTTCCAGCACGCCGTAGGTGTCGAAGTAAATATCCTGCACACGCCCCAACACCCGGCCACTGCGGAGCGTCAGGCGTGTTCCACGCCGGATGCTCTCTCGCTCAAAAACCCGCCGCACGGTCAAGAGGTTGATGCCGGACGTGATCATGGCGGCGTTGTGTGCGGTCACGCCGTCCGGCCGGACCGCGTAGATCCCGCTCCAGGGCAGCATGCGCGCTTCGACCCGCCAGCGATTGTCGAGCAGGAAAGCGAGCACCTGATTCTGATCGTGGTCAAACACAATGTCCTGGACGGTCCCCAGGGTCTCGCCAGTATCCCGCGCTGTGATCGGTTTGTGGAGCAAACTGCGGCCTTTTAGCAGGCAACTGGCTGCCATCATGATTTCACCTCAAACGACGTACAGACGTTGTGCCGCGCTATGCCCACGGACAGCCCCGGCGCGGCAAACGGCGCCGCCGCTCGCAGAGGGTCGCGCGCGGCGGCGTCAGGATGGTGCCCGTGTTGTCGTTTCGCGCCGTTTTAGACAACCGTCCGGCGGCCAAACAGCAGCGACACAATGAACAACACCAAGAAGATCACGAAGAGAATCTGAGCGATGCTGGTCGCTGCACCGGCGATACCGCCGAAACCAAACAGCGCCGCGATCAACGCCACGATTAAGAAAAAGATCGCCCAACCTAGCATTGTGTCCTTCCTTTCCGATTACCGCTCGCCGAGGCGTGAGGCCCTGGCAGCTATGCACTGACTGTCCTACGATGATGTTCAAAGTTTAAAGGAAGCGCCGGTCAATCACATGAGGTAGCTGGGGGATTTATACTTAGGACACGTGCAGGGACGGGGGATGGGTCATGTGGCGGATGGCGACCGCGGACGCCTGCCGGTGGGGGATCAGCACGCCCCGCGCTGCGCCGCCATCCGCCGCCTGTGGTTTCGATTCACACCCGTGTTTCGCGCGCCAGCCTGGCGTCCCATTCCTTGAGCCGGTCCAGCGTGGGCGCAGCCGTCGCACCGCCCACCGCCGTGACCGAGATCCCGCCGCAGATATTGCCATAGCGCGCGCAGACTTCCAGCGGGGCGCGTTCAATCACCCACCCATACAGAAAGCCGGCGTTGAAGCTGTCGCCCGCGCCGGTCGTGTCCAGCACCGGCCCGGCGTCGATGGCCGGCGAGTGCAGAATTGTGCCGCCGTGCCCGACCCAGGCGCCATTGGCCCCGTCTTTGACCACCACCACTTCGACCCACTCCATGAGCTGTTCGAGCGCCGCCTGAACCGCCGTCGTCCCCGTGATCTGCATCGCTTCGCGGGCATTGGGCACGAACACATCCACCAACCGCAGTAGCTCGGCCCATGAGCAGATGGTGTAGAGGTCCGGCATATCCTGGCAGTCCATTGAGATGGTCGCGCCCTGGGCGCGGGCCACTTCCGCCATCGGCTCCAGCCGCGCCCGCGAGAGAATCGCCCCCAGGTGCAGATGCTTGAAATCGCAGGCTTTCATCTGAGCGATCCAGTAAGCATCCTGGTCGGGCGGGGTCGGATCAACGTAGGTCACGAAGGCGCGCTCGCCCAGATAGGGGATGGCAGTCGATACCCGGCGGTAGGGGCGATCGATATGGCGTGCCAGCGATAGATCCAGCCCTTCAGCAACGGCCAGACGCTGCACGAACTGGCTGTACTCGTCCGTACCAAAGGTTGATGACCAGCCGACCCGGACCTGTAGCCGGTGGAGCGCCACAGCGGTGATAAACAGCGCCCCACCCGTCGCCAGCAGGTCCTGGCTGTAGATCTCGCGGCCCGGCACGGGGAATTCGGGCAAGACGGTGAAGATCAGATCGTAGAAGTAATCGCCGGGCAGGAAGATATCATACGAAGGGCGCATCAGTGCCATTCTCCGATGGTGTGGCGGTGAGCGTCCAGATAGCCGGTGACGAGCTGGGCCGCCAGGGCGTAGG
>DYEN01000135.1 GCA_020725705.1 Anaerolinea sp. | reverse complement strand
GTGACGAGCTGGGCCGCCAGGGCGTAGGACCCGACCAGGGGGTGTGCGGCCAGCGCCTCGACCGCCAGCCCGCGATCGCGCGTGAGAATCGCCTCGACAGCCAGGCGCTCGTAGTGTTTGACGCTGCGCATCAGCAGATACGGCCCTTCGGGCACCGCGCCGATGGACACCGGATGCACGCCGCGCCCATCCACATGGCAGGTGACCTCAACCACATCGTCCGGCGCCATGCCGTCGATCGCGCCGCCGTTCGGCACATTGAGCGCGATCCGCAGCGGGCGGTCCTGGGTGAGCGCCAGACCGGCGCGCAGCGCCACCCCGGCATAGCCACCCACCTCGGCCTGGGCATGGTGCATCAACCGGGTGTGCTCGGTGGGGTGCAACCGCTCTTCGCGCAGAGCCGCGTCGCTCTCGGCGTAGGCCATGTAGCTGGCGCTGCGCCGCCGGTTGTAGGCGTCATAAGCGCGCAGGGCCTCGGTGGGCGCCAGTTCGCGCAGCGCCGGGAACAGTTCCCGATTCAGCATCTCGATCTCTTCGCCGCGAGTCAGCTCCTCGGCCTGGATCCGCTGGACGGCGATGTCCCGGAAGTAGTAGTAGAACAGATACTCGTTGAGGAACATGCCGATCCGCCGCACCAGCTCCGGCCCGAAAAAGCGCAGGTGCGTGTCTTGAATGAACGCATCGTCGGCCAGCAGGTCCGGCAGCACGTCGCGGCCATCAACCCGCGCGGAACGCGTCCACGAGAGATGGTTCAAACCGAAAACCTCGGTTTTGACGCTGTCGACAGGCCGCTTCAGCCAGCGTGCGACGTCGTACTGCGCGGTGTTGGCACTGTCGCAGATGCCGATCACACGGGGGAAGCCGGCGGCATGGAGCGCCTGTGCCACCAGCCCGGCCGGGTTGGTGAAGTTGAAGGTCCAGGCGCGCGGCGCGAGCACCTCGGCCCGCTGAGCGACCTCGATCAGCGCGGGCACATTCCGCATCGCCATAGCGAAGCCGCCCGGACCCGTTGTCTCCTGGCCGAGCACGCCCAGCCGCAGGGCGACCCGTTCGTCGAGCACACGCCCGCGCTCGAACCCGACGCGAATTGTCGTGACGATGATCGACGCGTCGCGCAGCGCATCATCCAGCGTCGTCGTACGGCGGATCTGAAACGGCTCGCCAGCCTGCCGCACGATCTCCTCGCACAGCGGAACCATTGCGTCCAGCCGTGCCGGTTCGATGTCCATCAGCCAGAGTTCTTGCAGGTCGAGATCGTGCGCGAACGCCAGCGCGCCGCGCACGAATTCAGGTGAGCGGACGCTGCCGCCCCCGATCAATGCGAGTTTCATCTGTCTCCCTTTCGCCTAGCGTTTGACACCGCCCATCGAAATGCCTGCGATAAAGTAGCGCTGCAGCAGCACAAAGAGCGCCAGCATGGGCAGCGTCGCCAGGAAAGACCCCATCATCAACAAGTTCATCGGCGTGCGCCGCTCGCCCTGCAGCAGCGCGATCCCGATCGTCACCACGCGCGTATCCGGCGTGCTGGAAACCACCAGCGGATAGAGAAAATCGTTCCACGCCGCCTGGACGGTGATCACGGCAAACGCTGCCAGCGCCGGCACCGAGAGCGGCAGGGTGATGTGCCACAGCACGCGCAGCGGGTTGGCCCCGTCGATAATCGCCGCCTCTTCGATCTCCAGCGGGATCTGCAAGAAAGCTTGCCGCAGCAAGAACAGCGCAAAGGCGCTGAACATCCCCGGAACGATCAGGGCGCGGAAGGTGTTCAGCCAGCCGAGCTTGCGGATCAGCATGTACTCCGGGATCAAGATAGCCTGGAACGGAACCATCAGCAGCCCCAGGCACAGCGCGAAGATCACATCGCGTCCCGGAAACCTGAAGCGCGCGAAGCCATATGCCGCCAGCGAGCACGTGATCAACTGACCAAGCGTGCGGCCAGCCGTCACCAGCGCCGAGTTTAGCATATAGCGGTTGAAATGCGGAGAGGTGGTGTAAAGCTGCTGGAGATTCCCCAGGCAAACCGGGTTTTCCGGCAGCCAGCGCACCGGGATCTTGTTCAGCTCCACGTCTGGCTTACAGGCGGTTGAGGCCATCCACACGAACGGCATCATCATCACCACCGCGCCCGCTGCCAGCGCGAGATACAGCAGCACCTGGGCTGGCAAGGATAGGCCCCCGGTGGGCGACGTGCGCATCATCATGCGTCTCATGCTTCACCCGCCTCGTAGTACACCCAAAAGCGCTGAATGCGAAGCTGGAAGACTGTGACCAGCAAAATCGCCGCAAAGAGAACCAACGCCACCGCCGACGCGTAACCGAACTCTGAGTTGGTGAACGCGCGCCGGTACAGGTAGTAGGTCAGGGTTGTGGCGCTGCCCCCCACACCGCCCGGCACCGTGCGCAGCGTCATGATATACACCTGATCAAAGATCTGGAAACCGTTGATGACCGCCAACACCACGACCAGAAACGTTGTCGGCGACAGCAGCGGCAGCGTCACGTGCCGAAACCGCTGCCAGCGCCCGGCGCCGT
>DYEN01000134.1 GCA_020725705.1 Anaerolinea sp. | reverse complement strand
GCAAGAGAGGCAAACCTATGTCTCGGCAGTGGATAGCAATCGGATTGGCCGGCCTGATGCTGCTACTCGCGGCTCAGGCCTGCACCCTCAGCAGCGAGACGCAACCAACGCCGCAGCCGGTCGTGCTCAACCCGGGTCAGGTGTCTCCATCGCCGTTCGCGACGGCGCAGGCTTCGGCCACACCCGCCGCGACTGCCACATCGACGCCAACCCCCCGGCCGACCAGCACCCCGCTGCAAACCACCGGCGGCGGAACAGGCGCACAGCCGGTCAGCGTTGTGCCCACCAGCGTCCAGTACATCATGGCGCAGCAAACCGTACGCATCCGCACCGGACCCGGAACCGGCTTCGGAGTGATCGGTCAGGTAATGGCCGGGCAGATCGCGGCGGTGACGGGCATCAGCAGCAACGGCCAGTGGTGGCGTGTGGTCTGCCCGGACGGTTCGGTTGGGAACTGTTGGGTAACCGCCGACCCGCTGCTCACGCAGCCCGCGTATGCCCCCGGCCAGCCTGGCAATCCCGGCGGGAGCATCCCGGTGGTTCCTGCGCCGGTCCCTGCCGTGCGCGTGCTGGCCGATGTGCGCATCCGCAACGGCCCAGGAACCCAGTACGCGGCGCTGGCCCTGCTGAGCGGCGGACAGGTGGTGCGTGTCACCGGCATGAGCGTGGACGGGCAGTGGTACCGGATCGAGTGCACACACGATGCCGCCGGAAACTGCTGGATCACCGCAGCCGGATCGGTGACGCAACCGGCTAACCCCTACGAACCGCCGCCCTATGCCGGGCCGGTGCTGAACACGCCGATCCGCACGATCATCGCGCTCCAGGACGTCACAGTACGTACCGGGCCGGGAATCGAATATGGCGGCGTAAGCGTGCTTCCGGCCGGCCAGATCGGTTATGTCAACGGCATCAGCCCGGACCGCCTGTGGTATCGCGTCGACTGCGCGCCGAACATGGCCGGGGCGTGCTGGGTCCCGGCACAGCCCGGCGTGACAGAGCCGCGCGACATCGACAGCCCGCCGCCCGACTCCGGTCCGGTGGTCGACACACCCGTCCGGTACGCCAAGGCCCTGGCCGATATCTACATCCGCAGCGGGCCGGGCACGCAGTATCAGGCCGTGGGCCTAGTCGCAGCGGGGCAGCTCGCGCGCGTAAACGGCATCACGCCGGATCAGTTGTGGTACCGCATCGACTGCGCGCCCAACGTCACCGGCAACTGCTGGATCACAGCGGCGCCGTCCGTCGCGGAGCCTTTCGACCCGTCCACCCCAACCGGTTCCACGCCGATGGTGGTTGCCACGACCATGAACTACGTGCAGGCCAAAGCGGATGTCACGATCTACGTGGGCCTGGGGTCGGGCGGGAACGTCGCCGGAACGGTCTTCGCCGGGCAGACGGCCCGCGTGCTGGGCATCACGATCGATCACGCCTGGTGGCAGGTCCCCTGCCCCGGCGACGGGCCGACCCAGTGTTTCGTCTCCGCCGATCCCGCGCTCACCGAACCGAAAACTGGGCCGGGGATCTGACCGTCAGGTGCCCGGCTCGCAGCGGGGCGCGCTCGGCACGAGTGCGTCCCGCCTTTTTGTTTGAGGCGGTGGCGCGCTGCATGTGCAGGATCGCGCGAAAACAGGTGCATTTTGGGACAGGTAGAGCGCCGGGCGGCTCTTTAGAATTTTTAGGTGACAAACACCATGCTAATCTCGCAAATTCGCTGGGGGCACTCAACGCCTCGCTCACGACCAAACGGGTCACTCGCTGAGCCGCCCGCACCGGCGGCGCCGATCACGTCCGTGATCGTAGCCCAAAACGAGCTGCCATACGGCCCAGGAAGCATCGACGTAGCATATGATTGAGCACCTGTATTTCGTCTACGGCCTTGCCTTCTTCAGCCTGGGGCTGGCCTCGCTGCTCGAAATGCGCGAGTCGAGCGAGCTGCCCCTTGGCCGGCAGCTTCCCTGGCTGGCGCTCTTCGGCCTGACGCACAGCGCCGTCGAGTGGAGCGACATGTTCCTGCTCAGCGTGCAGCCGCCGCACCTTGAACAGGCGCTACTCATTACCCGTACGGTTCTGCTACCCATCTCGGCAGTGATGCTGATCCGGTTCGGGGTCGGCCTGCTGGCTGAAGTGGGACCGCTGCCCGCCTGGGTGACGTTTGCGCGGGCGGTGCTGTTCGTCCCTGCGATGCTGGTGGTGGCCTATGCGCTGGTCGTGATCCTGACCGAAAGCGAGCCGGAGCGCACCGCAGACACCTGGTCGCGCTACCTGCTGTTCCTGCCCGGAAGCCTGATGACCTCGCTCGGCTTTGCGCGGCACTGGTACCGGGCAGCACACCGCAAATCGCGCGGTCCCTATCGCTGGCTGCTTCTGGCTGCGGCAGCCGCTTTCCTCTACGCCATCGCCGCCGGACTGATCGTCGAAAAGGGCGTGTATGGGCTGGCCGCCTGGATCAACTACGAAGCGAGCGAGCGACTGACGCACGTTCCCGTCCAGCTGTGGCGCACGCTGGCTGCCGTCACGCTCACCGTCGCCGTGATCCGCGCGCTGGGTGTGTTTGCCAGCGAGCGCCGGCTTCAGCTTGAGACCCTGCAGCGCGAACGCGAGCGCGCCCAGCACGCCGCCTTGGTCGTCCAGCGCGACGCGCGCCAGATCGCCGAACGCTGGAGCGAAACGCTGGTCCAGATCAGCCGCCAGATCGCGACGCTGGAGCCACTCGAACAGGTGCTGACATCCATTGTCGATCGCGGGCGGCTGCTGCTGCGGGCCAGCGGCGCAGCGATCGCGCTGTGGGATGAAGATTATAGCGGGCTGATCGTCAAGGCATTTGCATCGGCCAGCGAAGCGACCATTCTCAACGTGCGCGTCACCGAGCCGATCATCCTCAGCGCGGTGCAGTCGGGGCGCGGCACGCTGCTCCCGGACGGAACAAGCTGGGAATGCCCACGGG
>DYEN01000133.1 GCA_020725705.1 Anaerolinea sp. | reverse complement strand
CCCGATCGCGCCGCGACATTTCCAGCAGGTTGTAGTCGCCCACGCGGACGCGCCCCGCCGTCGGCACATCCAGCCCCCCCAGGATGTTCATCAGCGTCGACTTGCCCGACCCCGATGGGCCGACCAGCGCCATCATCTCGCCCTGGCGCACCAGCAAATCCAGCCCCTGAAGCGCGACAACTTCGAGGTCGGCCACTTTATAGATCTTGACCAGGTTGTCCGCCTCGATGAAGATCGGGCGCCCGTCCGGCGCCGCAGGCGCCCCACCCGGATCACGGTCTGTCGTCTCGCTCATCGGCTCATCCTCTCCGTCATTCCTCGCCCAGCCGCAACACCCGGTTGACGCTCATCCGCCGCACCACGACCGCCGCCGCCCCCATCAGCACGCCGAAGCCCAGCACCAGTGCCAGCACCAAACCGCCCAGCGCCGGCCACGGCACCTGAAACGCCTCGCCACCCGCCAGCGCCATGAAGGGCAACAGCAGATAGGCCAGCCCCAGGCCAAGCAGGGACCCGATCACCAGCGCGGGCATCACCAGCACAAGCTGCTCGGCCAACAGCAGCCGCCAGATCTGGGCAGCATCCCACCCCAGCGCGCGCAGCACTCCAAAGCTGAAGGCTCGCTGCCGCGCGGTGACCGCCAGATAGAAGCCAAAGTCGAGCAGGCTGAGCAGCAGGCTGATCCAGAACCCGGCGAACAACATCCCCGCGACGGCGCTGGGCAGCGGCTCGCGCAGGATCTCGCCATAGCGGGTCCAGGCCCAGGTCGCTCCGGTTACGCCGTCCAGCCCTTCGACATAGGCCCGCAGCTCCGGCGCCGGTTCGCGCCCGCGCAGCTTGAGCCAGACCTCGTTTTCGTCGAAGAACACCTCGGATGACGACGCCTGATTGAGAATCGGGCGGGCCAGCGCCGTCAGCGTGATCAGCAGCGGGTCGCGCGCGTCCAGCGAGGGCAAATCGTCGATCACCCCCACCACCTGGTAGCCGATCTCGACCGACCCCGGCCCCATATTCAGGATCACGCTCTTGGCATCGCCCGGCTGAAGCGGGCGGTCGGTTGCCAGGCGCGCCGTCCCTCGACCGGCAAATAGCTCCGCGAAAGCGCGGTTGATGACGACCGGCACGCGCCCGATCTGTGGCTCGTTGACGGCGATGCTCGGCTCGCGCGTGACCCCGCTGAGCGTGTTCATGCGGTAATCGAGGCGCAGCACGGTCGGGCCTTCAACGCCCGGCACCTCGCCTGAAACCGGCTCCACATCCACACCCTGCAACCGGCTCAGGTTGGCCGCTTCAGATATCCACGACCCGGCGTAGGGGTTGGCGACCGTCGCCGGAGACCACGGCATCTGCCCTGGCTCGAAATCAGTCACCGTGGTGGACGTCCCGAACGCATCCAGCACGGCGATACGGTCCAGATAGAGCGTGTGCTCGAAGGCGTCCAGGTTCGCCTGGCGGCTGTTGATCCCGATCCGCATCAGGCGATAGGGTGGCTTGCCGCGCGCGGGCATCGGGCCGCTGAAGTTGAGCCATTCCCCGGTCGGCGTCGGGATCAACACCGCGCCTGGAGCACCCATCCCCTCGTCCACCTGAGGGGCCGTCACCGCTGCCGGCGGCGATAGCGCCACGCGGAAGGGCACGCCGCGCGCATCTTCCAGATAGGCGGTGAGCTGGACCGACACGGCGGGGTCATCCGGGTTTTCCGGCGGCAGGGAATAAACCTGAACGGTCAGGGTTTGCGCCGCCAGCGGAACCGGCAGGCCGGGCGGCGGGGGAACATCCCAGTTCTGCAAGGGCGCGACGGCCTGCTTCAACGCCGGGAAATCGTCCGGGATGGCACGGGGATCGACCCCGACAATCTGGACCGGGCGGCGCGAGATCGAGCCGGGATCGCCCGCGGCGCGCAACAGCACCACCGCGTTCTGCACCCCCGCCAGGTCCGCCCAGGCGACCGACGCGGGTTCGAGCCGGGCCGGGTCGACCGCCAGGCGCGCGCCGCTGCCGGTATCTGCTTCGGCGGCGGACCACGCGCCGCGCTCGCGCGTGGCGCTCAAACCCAGCGAGGCCGTGCCCAGCGCCAGCGTGCCGATCAGCAGCAGGATCAGATGGGCGTAGTGGCCCGGGTCACGCGCCACATTCCACACCGCCAGCGGCGCGGTCAGGCTCCGGCTGGAGCGCAGCAGGCGCGCCAGCGCGTTCATCAGCGCCGGGAACAGCCGCAGCCACAGCAGCGCCGCGCCCGTCAGGACCAGCGCCGGGCCGAGCAGATTGAACGGATCGTTCAAACCGCCGGTGGCGTTCAGAT
>DYEN01000132.1 GCA_020725705.1 Anaerolinea sp. | reverse complement strand
GGGCCGGCCGGCAGCGGCAAAACCACCGCCGCCATTGAGCACATTCGCACGCTGCTGGGGGACGGGGTCCCGGCCGAGCAGATTTTGATCCTGGTGCCGGCCCGCTCGCTTGGCACGCCGTTTCAGCGCGCGCAGGCAGCGCCGGACTGGCCGCCCGGTGCACCGCTTGATGTTGTTACGCTGGGCGGTCTGGCGCGGCGCGGCGTCGAACTGTTCTGGCCGCTGATCGCCCGCCGTGCCGGGTTCCGCGATCCGCTGCGCGAGCCGCGCTTCCTCACGCTGGAGACGGCGCAATATTACATGAACCGGCTGGTGGCCGAACAGATTCGCAGTGGTGTGTACGATAGCATCAGTGTGCGGCGCGGCCAGATTATCCGCCAGACACTCGACAACCTCGCCAAGGCCACCGTCAACGGTTTCACGCTCGAAGAGGTCGAGGACCGCCTGATCACGGCCTGGGGCGACCGGCATTCCAGCCGCCCGCCGGTCTATCGCGCCAGTGTGGATCTGGCCCGCCGCTTCCGCGCGCTGTGTCAGGAAAACAATCTGCTCGACTTTTCCTTCCAGATTGACCTATATACTCGCCATCTGCTGCGCGAGCCGCAGTACCGCGCGTGGTTTGCGGGCCAGTACCGGCATCTGGTGGCCGACAACCTCGAAGAGAACGTGCCGGCTGTGGCCGACTTCATCCGCTGGGCGTGGGACGCCCTCGACACCGCGTTGCTGGTCTACGATCGCGATGCCGGCTACCGCGTCTTCCTCGGCGCCGACCCTAGCGGGATGGCCGAGCTGGCCGACCTCTGCCAGGAAGTCGAGCGTCGCGAGCCGGCATGGGGCGCCGAGACCCCGCTCAGCGCCTTGTCGAGCACACTCGCCGCGCTGCTGGACGGCGCGCGCGTCGCTGAGGGCGATCCAAGTGCTGAGCCGGAGCTGGCGCTGAGCGTACAAACGCACAAATTCTTCCCACAGATGGTTGACGGTGTCGTTGATGAAATCGCCGCGCTGGTCGAAGCGGGAACGCCGCCGGGCGAGATCGCGGTCCTGGCGCCGCTGCTGGGCGACTCATTGCGCTTCGAGCTGATCGACCGGCTGGAAGAGCGGGGGATCCGCGCTGTTTCACACCGGCCGTCGCGCGCGCTGCGCGATGAGCCGGCGGCGCGCGCCATGCTGACCCTGATGACACTCGCCTATCCGGACTGGGGAATCCACCCTCCGGTGCTGGACGTTGCCGACGCGCTGCAGCAGGTCATCGAGCCGCTTGACCCCATCCGCGCCTGGCTGTTGGCACAGATCGTCTACCGGCCCGGATCCGGCAGCCTTGGCTCGTTTGACGTGATCAAGCCGGGGATGCAGGAACGCATTTCCTACCGCGGCGGCGAGCAATACGAGCGGCTGCGCGGCTGGCTGCTGGCGTTTGCCGGGGATGCGCCCACCTCACCCCCGGATCACTTCCTCAGCCGGCTCTTTGGCGAGGTGCTGTCGCAGCCGGGGTTTGGCTTTCATGCCGATCTTGAAGCGGGCCGGGTCATCGCCGAGTTGGTCGAGTCCGCTCGCAAGTTCCGCCAGGTTCTGCACCCGGACGGTGCCGACGACTGGCGTGAGCCAACCCGCGAGTACTATACACTGGTGCAAGAAGGGCTGCTGGCGGCGCAGTATCTGTCAAGCTGGCAGATGGAGCAACAAGACGCCGTCTTTCTTGCCCCGGCATATACCTTTCTGATGCGCAACCGGGTTGTCGATCACCAGTTTTGGCTGGATGTCGGCAGCAGCGTGTGGTGGGAACGCCTGGAGCAGCCACTGACTCATCCCTATGTGCTGGCCCGCAGCTATCCTGCCGACCAGATCTGGACCGACGATCTGGAGTTCTACGCGCGTCGCGATGCGCTGCGCAGGCTGGTACTGGGCCTCGTGCGGCGTTGCCGCCGGCGTGTACACCTGGCAGTCTGCGATCTGGGTGAGAGTGGCTATGAGCAGCGTGGCCCGCTGCTGCAGATCATCCAGCGTTTGTTGCAGCCTCAGGCCGGTGAGGGGGACGTATAAATGGCCGAGCGGGTTCAGCTCCGCCCGGAGCAAAGAAGGGTTGTCGAGGAGTACACCGGCGGCAAGGTCGGAGTGGCCGCAGTGCCCGGGTCGGGCAAGACGTTCACCCTGTCTCATCTGGCCGCGCGCCTGGTCGCGATGCTGACGCGCGAAGGGACATTTGATCCCGACGACGAGCGCGAAGTGCTGATCGTAACCTTCACCAACACCGGGGTGAACAGCTTCCGGGCGCGTATCGACCGTATCCTGCGCGAGCAGTATGGCCTGCTGTCCTACATCGGCTACCGCGTTCGGACGCTGCACGGCCTGGCACACGATATTGTCCGCGAGCGCCCTGCCCTGGTCGGGCTGGCGGATGACTTCACCATCCTGGACGAGAAATCCGTGTTGGACATCCAGCGTGACATCGTCCTGCAGCGCCTGTCCGACTGGTGGCCGCTGTTTGAGTCTTACGGGAATGACTCGGATGGCACCAATCGCAAAGCGTTGCGCTATCGCTTCGAGCAGGAGCTTCCAGAGCTGATCCAGCGTTTTATCAAGTACGCCAAAGACCTGCGCCTGACGCCGGAGATGATCGCCGTCCCGCTGCGCCGTGCGGGGGCCGAGTACGACCTGGCGCGTTTTGCGACGGAAGTCTATGCGGACTACCAGCGCAGTCTGGCGTATCGCGGCGCGGTCGATTTCGACGACCTGGTCCGGCTGGCGCTGGAAGCGCTGCACCGCGACGCCCACTATCTTCGGCGGCTGCGCGCGCGCTGGCCGTACATTCTGGAGGATGAGGCGCAGGACAGCAGCCGCTTGCAACAGGAAATGCTCGAGCTGCTCAGCGATGGCCGCAACTGGGTGCGGGTGGGTGATCCCAATCAGGCGATCAACACCACGTTCACCACCGCCAACCCGCGTTACTTGCTCGACTTTCTCGATCCCGCCGTCTCGCCCGATGTGACCGAGCGCCCGCTGTCGGTATCCGGCCGCTCGGCGCCGTCGATCATCGCGCTCGCCAACGAGCTGGTGCGCTGGACGGTCGAAGAGCATCCCGTGCCCGATCTGCGCGATGCCTTCAACTATGCGTACGATACCGTTCGCCATGTGCGGCGCGGGGTGATCCTGCCCGTCGACGAGACTGATCCGCAGCAGAACCCGCCCGACTCGGACGCACTGGTTCACATCGCCTATACACCCGGCCAGAAAATCACGCCCGAGCGCGAGCGTGAGATGGTGGTCGCGGGAGAGTGGTTCTCGCTGGCCGAGTTTTTCGCCGGGCTGGAGCCTGTGCCGCAAGCGGAGCGACCAACCGTAGCCGTTCTGGTGCCCGAAAACAGCCTCGGCTTCAAACTGACTGAACTGCTGCGCAAGTACCAGATCCCCTATGAGGAACTGCTGCGCAGCACCACAGAGACGCGCGAAGCCGTCGCGCAACTACGTGCGATCCTTGAATATCTGGCCGAGCCGACCGATCTCCGCAAGCTCAAGCAGGTCTACTGGACGGTGATGACGCCGGAACAGCGCGCGCTGGTCGAAGAAGACCTCGATTTTCGGCAGACGCTGACGCGCGTGTTTTCGCGCGTGAAAAACGTCGAGGAATTTCTCTGGCCAGCCGATCGGTCTGCGCCGGCTGACAGCCCATCGGTAAGCGAGGATTATCCCTGGCTGGCGGAGGCGCTGGACGATTTCCGGCGGCTGGTTCGCCGCTGGCTTGAGGCGACGATCCTGCCGGTGGACCAGCTTGTACTGACCATCGGGGGCGATCTGTTCAGCGATCCGGTTGATGTCGCGCTGGCGTATAAGGTGGCCGTCTTGCTGCGTGGCATGGCGGACAGCCATCCCGATTGGCGGCTGCCGGAGTTCGCCGAAGAATTGCGCGTGATCAGCAGCAACGAGCGCCGTTTCATCGGCTTCGATGATGCAGAAGCCGGGTACGAGCCGAAGCCGGGGGTCGTGACGGTCGCGACGATTCACGCCGCCAAGGGTCTCGAATGGGACCGGGTCTATCTGATGGCCGTCAGCAACTACGGTTTCCCCTCGGCGCAGCCCTATGATCAGTACATTTCCGAGCGATGGTATGTGCGGGACCGCCTGAACCTCGAGGCCGAGTTGCTGGCTCAGCTTGACCGCCTGGCCGGTATCTCGCGTGATCCGTACATCGAGGGCGAGGCGACGTATCAGGCGCGTCTGGATTACGCGCGCGAACGGCTACGCCTGCTGTATGTCGGCATCACCCGCGCGCGCAAAGAGCTGATCATCACCTGGAACATGGGCCGCTCTTGGCAGAACGGGATCGAGAACCAGCCCGCTCTGTCTCTGCTCGCGCTGCAGGCGTTTCTCCAACAGGAGCGTGGTGAATGGTAGATTATGCCCGCACGGCTTGGCTGAGTCAGTTTATGTTCAGCCAAAGCAGCTTGCAAGACTTCGCCGACTGCGAGCGCCGCTTCCAGTTGCGCTATGTTGAGGCGCAACCCTGGCCGGCGGTGCAGTCCGAACCATTGCTGGAGCGCGAGCTGCACGCCGAGCGCGGCGACCGTTTCCACCGCCTGGTACACCGTCACCAGATCGGCATGGAGCCGTCAGAGCTTGCGCCCTATGCGGCCACCGATCCGGACCTCGCGGCGTGGTGGGACGCCTATCTCGCCTTCGCCGATCTCCACCGGCTGCCCGGCAGGCGCCTGCCGGAGTTCAGCCTGGTAACCGAGCTGGAGGGGGTGCGCCTCGTCGCAAAGTACGATCTGCTTGTCCTCGAACCGGCAGGTAGCGCCGTCATCTTCGACTGGAAGACCTATCAGACCATGCCGCCCCGTTCATGGTTCGAGAGCCGCCTGCAAACCCGCGTCTATCCTTACGTGCTGGCCCGTGCCAGTCGGAATCTTCCCGGCGGCCCGCGCGATGCATCCGGTATCCGCATGCTCTACTGGCTGCCGGCGTTTCCGGACAACCCGGTCGAGTTTGTGTACTCGCAGGACCGGTTTGAGCAAGATGAGGCCGCCCTCAGCGCCCTGCTCTCGCAGATCCGCCAGCGGCTGGCAGTCACCTCGTCGATGGCAATCACTGCGACATGGCCGTTAACCCCAGACGAAAGACGCTGTCGATTCTGTGAATACCGATCCCTCTGCGCACGTGGGGATGTTGCGGGGATTGCCATCGACGAGGTGATTGACAGCGACTACGATAGCTCTTCTCTTCTGGGGCTGAGCGACGTCGAAGAGGTGGGTTTCTAGGCTCTAATGACTACGCGAAGCGAATCGCGCTGGATCGACCCGCCCGAATGCACCGTCGATCCGGATGTTGCCCGCGGCCTCGGCGGGCATCCGCTCGTCGCGCGGATCCTCGCCCAGCGCGGCTACAACTCCCTCGATGCCGCACGCGCTTTTCTCGACCCGGCCTGCTATCGCCCCGCGCCCGCCGAAGACCTGCCCGATCTCGTCCCTGCCGGCGAGCACCTTCAGCGGGCCATTCATCACCGCCGGCCGATCCTCGTCTGGGGCGACTTCGATGTCGACGGCCAGACGTCCACCGCGCTGCTCGTCGAGGCACTCCGCCTGCTTGGCGCCAGCGTCGATTTCTACATTCCGCACCGCCTGCGCGAGTCGCACGGTATCCTCATCGACAGCCTGAAAACTCAGCTGGAGCGCTTTCCGGCTGCGTTGCTGATCACCTGCGACACCGGTGTCTCTGCGCATGATGCTATTGACTATGCGAAGTCCGCCGGCCTCACGGTCCTCGTCACCGACCATCATGACCCGCCGCCCGAGCTTCCTCCCGCCGACGCCGTTGTCAACCCCAAGCGTCTGCCCGCCCGCCACCCGCTGGCTACGCTGCCGGGCGTCGGCACGGCCTACAAGCTGGTCGAGTACCTCTACACCCATCTTGGCCGGGCGTCCGAGCTGGATCGCTTTCTCGATCTCGTCGCGCTCGGCATTGTCGTCGATGTGGCGCACCAAACCGGAGACACACGCTATTTGCTCCAGCGCGGCCTCGATCGGCTGCGCGCCACACAGCGCCTCGGCCTGCAAACCCTGATCGAGCGCGCAGGTTTGCAAGCTTCCGCGCTCTCCGCGACCGACATCGCTTTCCAGATCGGGCCACGCCTCAACGCTGCCGGCCGGCTCGACGATGCCCGCCCCGTCGTCGAGCTGCTCACCACATCCGACCCTGGGCGGGCGCAGGTTCTGGCGGCTCAGCTCGACGGCCTCAACCAGGCGCGCCAGCTTGAGGGTCGCCAGATCTACAGCGCCGCTCAAGAACAGATCGAACGCGATCCCAGCCTGCTCGACTGGGAAGTGCTCATCCTCGCCAGCCCGGCCTGGCACCCCGGCCTGATCGGCCTGGTCGCCAGTCAGCTCGCCGAATTCTACCAGCGACCAACGGTTCTCTTTTCGCTGTCCGAGGATGGCATCGCGCGGGGATCGGCCCGCTCGATTCCAGGCTACGACATCGGCGCTGCGATCGCCGCCCAGGCAGATTTGCTGCTCCACCACGGCGGCCACCCCGGCGCAGCCGGCTTGAGCCTGCCCGTCGATCACCTTCCGGCCTTCCGGCGGCGCCTATCCGACACCCTACGTGCCGGGTACGACCCGTCCGTGCGGCCCGGCCTCGCCCTCGACGCCTACGTCACCTGGAACGAACTGTCAGTTGATCTCGCCGCCGAACTGGACCGGCTGGCGCCCTTCGGCGAGGGAAACCCGCCGGTCACGCTCGCTGCGCGCGATCTCACGCTGAGCAGCGCCACACTTATCGGCCGCACGCGCGAGCACCGCCGCCTGATTGTGCAAGACGCCGCAGGCACGCGCCGCAGCGTGGTCTGGTGGAAAAGCGCCGACCGTTCGCTGCCGGACTCGCCCTTCGACCTCGCTTTTCGCCTCAGCATCAGCGCCTACCGCGACGCGCCGGAGCTTCAGATCGAACTGGTCGATTTCCGCCGGGCGGCCAGCGCGCCGGTCGAGATCCCCACCGTCCAACGCGAGGTGCTGGATCGCCGTGCGGCTGTCGATCCGCTGGCCGACCTGCGCGCACTCCTGGCGCAATATCCCGGCGCACAGGTCTGGGCCGAGGGCTACCGCCGCGCCGAATCACCGGGGCAGCCGTTGGACAGGCTGGCGCCCGCCGACACGTTGATCATTTTCACCACGCCACCCGATCCTCGCGCCCTGCGCGCCGCTCTGGAGCGCGTCGAGCCAGTGCGGACCGCGCTCCTGGCCGTCGACCCGCCGATCCGCACGCTTGGCGCGCTGCAGCGACGCCTGCTAGAACTGAGCAAGTACGTCATCAACCGGGCAGCAGGCCGCGTGACGCTGGACGATCTCACCGCGTCAACCGGGCACTCGCTGACGACGATTACCCACCTGCTCGAGTGGTTCGACGCGCTGGGCGAGGTCACCGTGCGCTGGACGCCGGGCAGCGAGCTTGAGCTGGCCGTCGGATCAGGCGTGCGCCAGCGCGACCCCGAACCACATCTGGCCGCCGCGCGCGTCGCGTTCGAGGAAACCGCCGCCTACCGCGCCTACGTGCGTCGCGCCGATCCGTCGCACATTCTGGGCTGGACACCCGAATCATGAAGCCCTACGCTGTTCCTGCCCGGACAATCCGCGTCGAGACGGTTGTCGTCAACTCGCGCTTCATCGCCACCGCTGGCCGCGCCGACACGGTCGACCAAGCCAAAGCCTTTATTCAGGCGGTGCGTGACGAAATGCCCGACGCCACCCACCATGTGTACGCCTTCAAGGTTGGCTATGGCGGTAGCGTGATCGAGGGCATGAGTGACGACGGCGAGCCATCGGGCACGTCCGGGCCGCCCGTTCTGGCGGTGCTGCGCGGCGCCGATGTGGGGGATATTGTCGTCGTCGTGACACGCTACTTCGGGGGGACCAAGCTGGGCACCGGCGGCCTGGTGCGCGCTTACAGCGGCGCGGCGAAAGAGGCCCTGGCCGCCCTACCCCTTGAGTTGAAGATCGAGAAAGCAGCCGTGGGCGTCACCATCGCCTACACCCACTACGAGCGCCTCAAACAGCTTCTGGCCGCGCACCAGGCCGAGATCGAAGACGAGGACTTCGCCGCCGATGTGACCGTCTTCGCCCGATTGCCCGCCGATCAGGTCGAGCCGCTCGCCACCGCCGTGCAGAACTTAACAGCCGGCAGTAGCGCGATCATCGTCCTCGACGAGTCCGGCGCCTGACAACCACACGGGCGGCCCTGTGGACCGCCCGCTCTTCTCCCTATTAACCTGCGTCGCCGGCAGCGTCGGCAACGGGCGGACCTCGCCGCAGATCGTCCTCGGCGCTGCCGAGCACGCAGCTATTGTAGCCACGCCCGATCTCGACGCGGAAATCGACGTCCCGGTTTGGGTTCGGCTCCACGATGACCTGCGTCTCGCCCACACGTAGCACCCGCATCAGGTCTTCGAGCACGCTACCCTTGGTCTGGCCGGTATAGTCGTACAGCACAGTCAGGTCGCGCGCCGGACCGCCCGATGCTCCACCCCGCCGCGCCGCGAACCCTTCCCACGCCAGCCGGTCAGCCGCCACCGCATCGAAGCCGATGTTCCAGGCCGAGGCGTCCACCACCTCGACCGTCGTCGCGCGCCGGCTGAGCCGGTTGGCGGTGGGCGGAGTGAGGAAATCTTTGATCAGGGGGATCAGCTCGTCCCGGTTGGGCAAAAAGACCTCGCGCCCGTCGTCCGGCGTCTTGAACGCCGTGTAATGCACGCCCACCGAGCCGCTGTAGCGCGCGATGTTGCTCATGTCCAGGCTGGCCGCCAGCGGCACAAACCCAAGCACATCCGTCAGGGTCATATTGGTGTCGATGATCGCCGCTGCTTCCGGCCACAGCTCGGTAACCTGCTCGAACAGGCCGGTTTCGCGCGCCTGATACCACATCGCGCGCAGCAGGTCCATCTGGCGCCGGCCCCGGTCGAAATCGTTCGTTGTCTGGCGGCTGCGCGCGTACCACAGCGCCATATACGGCTCCAGCTTCTGCCGCCCGATCGGCAGGGTGTAATACTCCCAGTTTTCCTCAAGGGTCGGATCCAGCTCCGGGTCGATCAGTCGCCAGTCTGAGATCGCGCAGTCCACACTGACTTCTAGCCCGCCCAGCTTCTTGACGATCATCTGAAAATCGTCAAAGTCCGCGCGCGCGTAATAGTCCAGCTCGATCCCCAAGTTATACAGGATCGTCTCTTTGAACAGGCCGAAGCTACCACCGGGGAATTCACCCCGTGCGCCGTAGGCAAAAGCCAGATTGATGCGGTCCATCGTGTGGTTCGGAATGTACACCAACAGATCACGCGGCAGATGCCACATGGCGACCGTGTTCTCGCGCTTGTTGACCGACACCAGAATGATCACATCCGTGCGGCCAATGCCGCCCCCCTGAGTCGTATCGCTGCCCAATAGCGCGATGTTCACGATCTCCGGATCATCTTCCATCAGCGGAACGCGCGGCGGGATCTCAACCACAGGCGTCAGGTATGGCGCTATATACGTGCCTTCGATGACGTACGTCGCCGTT
>DYEN01000131.1 GCA_020725705.1 Anaerolinea sp. | reverse complement strand
TGGGCGCTTTCCGGCGCGGGGATGATCCCCTCGCTGCGCGCGAACTGAACCGCCGCCTCGAAGATCGCGTTCTGGTGGTACGCCTGCGCCTCGACGATCCCTTCCTCGTGCAGCAGGGACATGATCGGCGCCATGCCGTGGTAGCGCAACCCGCCCGCGTGGATGCCGGGCGGCATGAAGTCGTGGCCGAGCGTGTGCATCTTGACCAGCGGTGTCATGCCGACCGTGTCGCCGAAATCGTACGTGTAGACGCCTTTGGTCATGCTGGGGCAGGCGGTCGGTTCGGCGGCCAGGAAGCGCGTGTTGAGGCCCTTGGTGAGCCGCTCGCGCACGAAGGGGATGATCAGCCCGGCCATGTTGCTGCCGCCGCCCGCGCAGCCGATCACCACGTCCGGATAGTCATCCGCCAGCGCCATCTGGAGCAGCGCCTCTTCGCCGACAACCGTCTGGTGCAGCAGGACATGATTCAGCACACTGCCGAGCGAGTACTTGATCGTGCCGCCGCTGGTTGCCGCCCGCTCGACCGCCTCGCTGATGGCGATGCCCAGGCTGCCCATGTTGTCCGGGTCGCGCGCCAGGATCGAGCGCCCCGCTTGAGTGAGATCGGTCGGGCTGGCGTGGACGGTCGCCCCGTAGGCCTGCATCATGCTGCGGCGGAAGGGCTTCTGGTGATAGCTGACCTTCACCATGAAGACCTCGACTTCCACGCCGAAGAACGCGCCTGCCATGGCCAGCGACGACCCCCACTGGCCCGCGCCGGTCTCGGTGGCGATCTTGCGCACGCCTTCCTCGCGGTTGTAGAAGACCTGCGCGACGGCGGTGTTCGGCTTGTGGCTGCCGACCGGGCTGACGCCCTCGTACTTGTAGTAGATGCGGGCGGGCGTGTCGAGCGCCTGCTCCAGGCGGCGCGCGCGGAAGAGCGGGCTGGGCCGCCACTGCGCGTAGACCCGGCGCACCGGTTCGGGGATCTCGATGTACCGCTCGGTGCTGACTTCTTGCAGGATCAGCGCCATCGGGAAAAGCGGCGCGAGGTCGTCCGGGCCGACCGGTTTGTGGGTGGCCGGGTGCAGCACAGGGGCCAGCGGGCGCGGCAGGTCCGGCACGATGTTGTACCAGGCGCGCGGCATCTGAGACTCGTCCAGGACATACTTGGTGTGCAGCTTGTCGACCATGGAACACTCCTTTGACTCAATGAGATGGGACGCGCCGGGGGCGGAAGAATCAAAACGCCCGTCCCCTCAGCGTTCAGGGACGAGCGTGATAGCCCGTGGTGCCACCCTGATTAGCCCGGCACGCGCGGCGCCGGACTCACTCATTGCGCCTGGATAACGGGAGCGACCCCGGCGCGGCATTTCCTCCGCGCGACTCCCCGGTCCATTCTGCTCCTGCTGGCCCGTCCCGCCCTCTCAGTCGCTGAGGCGGTTTCCTGTCCGGCGCGGGGGAGCGTACTCCGCCGGTTCGCAGTCGTTAGGATGATAATAGGCGACGTGAGGCCGGTTTGTCAAGCGATCTCCGCGACTTCACCGCCGGTCATGCTCACCAGGTCGTCGGGCGTCAGGCAGAAGACGGCGCGCGGCGTCCCGGCAGCGGCCCAGATTTCCCCAAACGCCAGTAGGTCGCGGTCGATGAAGGTGCGGATCGGCTCGCTGTGGCCCAGCGGCGGCACGCCCCCGATCACGAACCCGGTCCGCTCGCGCACGTAGTCCGCGTCCGGCTTCTCGACCGGCTCGCCGATCAGCGCCGCCAGCCGCTGCGGATCGACCCAGTTGGTCCCGCTGGCGATCACCAGCACCGGGGCGCCGCTGCGGGCACCCCGGAACACCAGCGACTTGGCGATCTGCGCCACGGTGCAGCCGATCGCGGCGGCGGCTTCGGCGGCGGTGCGCGTCGAGTCCGGCATCTCGACCACCCGGCAGTGCGTATAGCCGCGCGCGTCGAGCGCGTCCTGAACCTTTTGGGCGCTGGCGTTGAGCGGTGCGGTCATGAGTCTCCCTCAATAGTCAGCACATAGAGGTCGTAGTCGGTCGGGTCCACATAGATGATGCGCGTACCGTCCGGCGAGACGTGCCAGTCCCCGTTGGCGACGCGGATCGGCAGCTCGTCGGGGTCGGTCAGCGTGCGGTGCTGGCCGGTCGTGATGTCGTACACACCGAGCATGTGCACGTCCGCCGAGCCATCGTAGCTGAGCGTATAGAGCGATTGATCGTCGCGCCACTGATAGGCGCCAAAGAACGGCAGCTTCTGCGGCACGGCGCCTGGCTCGGTGCGCAGCAGATAGATCCCGCTGGCCTCGGGGTCTTGCTGGAAGGGGAGCAGCATCGCGATGTGCGCCCCGCCCGGCGCAACCTGGATCCCGCGCACGAAGCGGAACGTGCCCAGCAACACCGGCGCCGGGTTGGGCGCGTCGATGTCCAGCACGAAAAGCTGCGTGTCCGCACTGTAGACAATGCGCTTGACCAGCAGCAGGCGGCGCGCGTCCAGCCACAGGCTGTAGCCGCCGCTCAGTCGCTGCACCATGCGCCGCAGGCTGCCGTCCAGGTTGCCCACCCAGAATTCTACGCCCGGCGGCTGTGACTGGCCGGGCAGAAGCTCGCCGTTGACCACTTCCCACAGCAGGCGCGTGCCGTCCGGCGAGACGCTCGGATACACGCCCAGGTAATATTCCCAGCGCGCGCCGTCTGTCAGGCGGCGGATTTCCATCGTGCCGCCGCCCAGGTGCCGCACCGTGACTGTACCATCGGGCGAGACGCTGGTGGGCGGCGCAGCCTCGACCCAGGTGCGCTCGGAGCCATTGAGTGGCTGGCGGAACACGCCGGTTTCCTGGCCGGGCACCGCGTCAATGATGTACACCGCGTCGAGATCGTTGGCCCGCCAGCGCGCGCCAATGTTCCACCGGTCTTCGGACACCAGCTCGTGCGTGACGCGGACGCTCTCCCGCAGCGGGCCGAGATGGCGCGGGGCAGGCGTGTCGACCGGGGCGCGGACTTCCAGCTTGGGTGGCCAGGGGCGGGCGTAGTTGTTCAGCCAGTTGCCGCCCAGCTTGATCTCCGGCTGGTCCTCGATCTTCATCCAGCGATAGGGCGCGTCGAGGTCTTGCTGAAAGTCGCTTGAGATCAGGCCGATGCTGGACAGCATATGCCAGTTGGCGTCGATCAGCGGGATCGGGTTGTAGGCGAAGGCGTAGTCGGTGCTGCGGATTTCGAGATGCAGGTGCGGGCGCGATTCGCACGAGAGGTCCGGGTCGCCGGTCACACCGATCTGCTGGCCGCGCTCGACCCGGTCGCCACGCACAAAAGGCGGCTGCTCGCCCAGGTGGCCGTAGAACGACGTGTAGCCGGTGCCGGGGTGGTCGAGCGCCAGCGAATGCGGCCCGGTGGCGAAGCCTTCCGCGTCGACGTAGGTCACTACGCCGTCGGCAATGGCGTAGACCGGCGTGCCGCACGGCGCTTCCAGGTCGATGCCGAAGTGCATGCCTTGCCCGGCGGCATACCAGACGTTGCCGAAATTAAAGGCCGAGGTGGTGTTGCCGTAGTGCTGCTCGTAGAGCCAGGTGGCCGGGCCGGGCGGGTCTTTGAGCGGCAGGGAGAACGGCGGCCCGTCCACCGAGGGGGTGTCGCCTGCCGGGTCGTCGCTCTGGCCGGCGGCGTGCGGCAGGTGTGGCGCCGCCAGCAGCAACACCAGCCCGGCCAGAGCCAGACGCATAAACCAGCTACCCCGCCACAATCGCGTGTGTGTCGTCATCCTTGTCTGCTCCAATACACCTGTTCCCGATCTGTCGAGGCGTCATTCATTCGTCAGCCGATGGCTCTTCGGGTGGCCGGGGTCTCCGGCGCAGGATCGGGCGCTCGCCGAGCGCGCGCGCCACATTGTACTGCACGATGATCCCGGCGGCGGCCAGCACCGCTATCACGGCCGGGCTTGCGCCCAGCGCGCCGCCCAGCAGCAACGCGCCGATGGTCGCCGTGACCGCCAGCAAGAAGACGTAAAACGCGATAATCGTCAGTGTCCCGCCGATCAGACCGCCCAGAATGATGATCAGCGTGGGGTTCCAGTCCGTCAGGCCCAGCGCGAGGGTCGCGCCCAGGTACGCCCCGCCGCCGAACACGAGCACGTCATGGGCCACGAGCGCCAGCACCGCGCCGATCCCGGCCCCCGCCACCAGCCCCAGCAGCGCAACAAGCGCACCGCCGGACGCGCCAAGCCGCGCGCCGAGCAGCGCGCCCACCAGCAGGCCGGGCAGCGCAACCACCAACCGGTATACCTTCCAGCCCACGAGCAGCAGCACCACACCGGCTATGCCTGCAACGGCGCGCACTACGTGCGGCGCCACCGAGACGTGGCTCAGCTCCAGATAGTCACGCGCCCGTTCCACGACGGTGCGGGGTGTCTCGGGATCCGGCTCGCGTAGCTCGTCTTCGATATCGTGGACGAACTGCTGGTCTTCCGCCGCACAGCCTGCCAGCAACCCCCCGCCCAGCGCCAGGGCACACAACAGCAGCGCGCCCAGCGTCGCGAGGCGGGCAGCGATATGAGATGGACGGCGGTCCAATACCATCAAGCACAATCCCCTGGCTCTGCGGTCCGGTTGCAGATACGGGGATTGTAGCGGGTGCGATCGGTTTTGTCCCATCTTCGCCGGCGTTCCGGCTGACACGCGGGTCAGGCGCTTCCCACAAAATAACTGTCGCACGCTTCGTCCAGCAGGGTGCGGTTGAGCTGCGGCGGAATACCCTCATACTCGCACATCGACGCGACGATGCGCAGGATATCGCGCGGGTGCACGGCCTGGAGCGTCCGCTTTGGCTCGCGGTACCACTTCTGCAACAGGTACGTGAAGCTCTCGCGATCCACCGGAATGCCAAGCTGCTGCGCGGCCTGCGTCCAGATTTGCAGAAACATCCGCTCGTCCGGGCTGTCGACCCGCACCTTCATCTGAATGCGCCGCAGGAAGGCGTCGTCGACCAGCTCCAGCGGATTGAGGTTGGTGGCGAAAACGATCAACTGGCGGAACGGCACTTGAAGCGACTGGCCGGTCCGCAGCCGCAGGAAGTCAAAACCGGACTCCAGCGGGACGATCCAGCGGTTGAGAAGCTGGGCCGGGCTGATCATCTGGCGCCCGAAGTCGTCGATCAAGAACATCCCGCCGTTGGCTTTGAGTTGCAGCGGCGCCTCGTAGAATTTCGAGACTTCATCGTAGCGCAGGTCCAGCGCATCGATCTGTAGTTCGCCGCCGACCATGACGGTTGGCCGCTCGAAGAGGCCCCAGCGCCGGTCGATTTCGTGGCGCGCGTCGACTTTGAACGGTTTGAGCTGCTCTTTGGAGAGATAGATCTCGCGGAAGAGCAGGGGATCGAAGATGCTGATGATGTATCCCCCGCTGGTAATCGCGTAAGGCACCCAGATCGGGTCGGCGCCGGCGATCAGTTTGGCGACCGCTTCGGCGATGGTGGTCTTGCCGTTGCCGGGCGGGCCATAGAGGAAGATTGAAGTCGAGCCGTTGAGGGCCGGGCCAAGCCGCCGGTGGAAGTTCTCGGGCAGGATCAGGTGGCTGAGCGCCTCGCGCACCTCGGCCGGCTTGATCCGCAGCTTGCGGCTGGTCTGCAAGATCATCATCCGGGCGTACTTCTCGATGGGGATGGGCGCCGGCCCGACGTACTGGCCGCGCTCCATCGCGTCGCGCGCGCGGCGCCGACCTGCGTCGGTGAGTGCGTAGATGTAGGTATAGCGCCCCATCGAGCTGCCGCCGGACACCTCGACCAGCTGGTCGAACTGCAACTTCTCCATGAGCTGGTCCAGCAGTTGCATCTCCAGATGGGTGATGTCTGCCAGGCGGCGCAGCTTGACATGCCCCTCGTGGAACAGCACGCGGAAGATGATATCCAGCACGACCGACAGGGGAATATCCAGTTCGTCCGGCGTTTCGGGGGCCCTGAGCAGTTCCTTGAGCGTATCGAGCTGGGTTGTGGTGCGTGGAAGCGCCTGGGTTGTGTTCTCGGGGGGGACGATCGGTTCAGTGGTGTCACTCATAACTGGATCCCGCTTTCTCTCGACGATTACCCGCTTTCACTTGTGCTGCCATCAGATGTGGAGTGCCATTCCGGCGCGATCACCGGAAATGCCTGCCTCTGTCTCACTCGTTGATCCTTCCCCACAACACGGCAACCCGGCCAGAGGCAGTTGGGCGGCTCTCGCACGCCCGCTTTCTTCCACAGATAGCTAGACCTGTTCAAATAGCTGCGCCAGGCGGCTAACCGCCTGTGCGTAAGCGCCGTTCGGCTCGGCGATTACCAGCGGCACGCCCCGCCGGACCGCCGCGATCTGCTCGACCTGGTATGGGATTTCCGCCAGCAAGGGTTGCTTCAGCGTTTTGCGAATGGTCTCAACCGGTATCTCGGCGGTCGGGCGGACATGACACAGCACAACACCGATCCGCTCGCGGGCGACGCCCAAAGCCGGGAGCACCCCCAGAAGCTGCTGCACCGTCTGGACGGAACAGGCATCGTCCGACAGCACGACGATGACCGTCCCGGCCAGCGGCAGCGCGGCGGCGCTCGCCGCATCCAGCACCGGCAGGTCGACGACAACCCGGGCAGCGTGCGCCGACAGCGCCCGCACCATGGCCTGAACCACCGGCGCTGACAGGCGGTCTACGGTGGGGGCGGGCGGCGCGGCCAGCACTGCCACCTGCGACTGCGGGTGCACGGTGAGCAGGGGCAGCACCTCGGCAGGGTCGGGCGCGCTCCGCATGCCGAGCAGCGCGCCCCAGTGCTGGGGCGTCGCCAGATGCAGGTGGAGCGGGATATGCCCGCCGACCGTGCTGAAATCGATCAGGCTCACCCGGCGCCCTCGCCGCGCTTCCCACATCGCCAGGTTGACGGCCAGCGTCGTCCCGCCCGCACCGCCGCGCAGGCTGATGACTGCGATCACGTTCTTGCGCGGCGCGATGGCGCCCAGGTCTGTTTCTGCCGGGGGGTGGGCGCGCTGCGAGGCAGGCCCCGCCGCGTCCGACGGGCGGATCGGCTCGGCCAGCAGGCCGGTATGTACCCGGTAGTCGACGCCGGCTTGCAGCACGGCTTCCACGCGTTCGATGAGCTGCTGTGCGGAAACGGGCTTGGACAGGAACGCGTTGGCGCCCGCATCCAGCGCCGTTTGTTTATCCATAAGCTGGCTGCGCGCGGTCAAGATCAGGATCGGGACGCGAGCCGTAACCGGGTGCTCGCGCAGCCGCCGCACCACGTCGTAGCCGTTCAGACCGGGCATCATGATGTCAATGATGGCGAGGTCGGGCGGGTTGCGCGTCGCCCGCTCGATCCCTTCGGCCCCCTTGTGCGACGTCTCGACCTCGTGCCCCACGCGCTCCAACATCAGCCGCACCATTTGCAGCAGGTTCAGGTCGTCGTCAATCACCAGGATCCGCGCCATACAGAATCCATCCCCGTATGCGGCAGAGGTACCGCTGCCCATTGTAGCATCAAATCGATTTCGCTACGCGGCTCGCGCGGTCCGGCGCCGCCGGTTTTCAGAGGATATTCACGCGCGGCGCGTTCCCTGTGCTCGCTCCCGACGGCGAGATTACGAAGCAGGGGACGAGCACCCGCGCGCTTACTCGTCCAGCAGGGCGAAGACTTCAAGCTGGTTGCGGTTGAGCAGAATCGCCCCGCCGTGGAACACGATCTCGCGCCGGGCGGTCAGCGTGGCGTCGGCGTTGAAGATCGGGACGAAGTGCTTCGGCGTGGTGCGGATCAATTCGCTGATATTGACGCTGGGGTGCAGCCGGATCACGCCGCGCACCTCGAACCCGGCTGCCACCGCCGCGACCGGGCGGTCGACATGGTCACGCCCGATGTAGCGCCCCTGGCGATAGGGCAGGCCATCTTCAAGCTTGTTCAGCACCACCAACCCCAGGCTGTCTTTGCGCACTTCGGCGGTGGGGAAGTTGCCGGTTAGTGCGGCGGGGTCGAGCAGCGGCGACACAAAGACGCGCTCCAGATGGATAAAAAGCGCCAGATGATCGTTAAGCTGGTCCAGAAGCGGCTCTGTGCGCACGTTGACGTCGCCACTGATGCGATATGTGCGCGTCAAGAACTCGCCGCTGACACATGGCTGGCGGATCTGACCTGTCATGCGCGAGACCCTCCTGGCGCGGCCTGCCCGCGCCGCTCACCCGGCTTGTTCGAGCCGGTCGATGGCTTCAAGGACGTCTGGCGAGAGTGTGTTCAGAGCAGGTTCGGTGGGGATGCCCTCGGCCCAGTCCGCGCTGCGCGTGATGGTCGCGTCCTGGCGCAGTTTCTCCAGCCACGCGCCAAACAGCTCGCTCTGCACCTGGGCGCGATCCGGCTCGCTCAGAGGGCGCATCTCGCGCTCCAGAACCTCGATCAGATGCAGCCCATATTCCGTTTCTACCGGGCCGATCACGGTGTTCAGCCGGGCGGTCTCGACGGCGGCGGCGTAGCCATCCACCAGGTAGCTGAGCGGAACCCAGCCCAGATCGCCCCCGCGCGCGGCGCTGGCGGCGTCGCCGGAGAGGTCGGCGGCCACATCGGCGAACGGCTCATCACCGGCCAGCCGGGCCTGAGCGGCGCGGATGCAGTCGAGCGCTGCGCGCCGCTGTGCCTCGGTGGGAGATGTTACCGGCTCCGACCCGTCCGGCGCGAAGCGGCACAGGATATGCCGCGAGTGTACGGTTAGTTCCTCGGTTGGGGCACGGGCGGCGATCAGGGTGTAGAGCGTGTCCCAGCGTGCCTCGGTCGCGAAGATCGTGTCGATCGCGTCGCGGTCCAGGCCGGAGACGCTTTCCGCCGTCGCGTACCAATCCGTGATGAAACGCTGCGCTGCCACGTCGGCGGCCAGATCGTCTGGCTCCACGCCGGTCCACAGCCCGAAGAACGCGTCGCGTTTGGCGCGGACGTCGTCCGGGGTTGGCTCGGCTTGCAGCAGCGCGGCAGCCTCATGGGCTAGCAGCTCGTCTTCCATCTGGCTCAACACCGCCTCGCCGAGCGCATCCGGATCGCGCAGCCCGTCCAGCAGCATCAGTACGCGCCCGGCCGCCAGGCCCAGGTTGCCGGCGGTCAGCTCGTGCAGCTTGGTGATTTCCTGCAAATACTGCCAGCGCACGAAGCGCACCCGCGCGTGAAACGCCTGGCGGCTGATGGCCGCGCTGTTGACCGTCGTCACAATGTCGGGGTCGTCTTGCGCCGTCGCAGTGGGTGGCAGCGCGGCAGCCAGCCCTACGGCGGCCACCAGCAGCGCGATTACAAGCGGTGTTCCAAAGCGACGGATCATGTCGGCTCCCCGGCGCGGCGGCGCCACGACTCGCCCCTGTCTGCGCCAATGATAGCGGATTCCGCGCGCGCGGAAAAACCGGCCGGCGGTCAGTTGGCGGCGTCGCCGGGCACGGGCGAATTGGCAGGGGGTGTAGCCGGTTCGGGCTGCGGCGGCGGGAACGGCTCTTCGGCGGCCTGCGCCTCGTGCCGCCCGGCGCGTTCCAGATAGATTGTGCGCGTGGGGAAGGCCACCTCGACGTCGCGCTCGGCCAGAATGTGCATGATTTTGAGGTTGATATCCTGCCGGGCTGCCTGGAAATCGTTCCAGTTGGGCGTTTTCATGAAGCAGATGATCATGATGTCAAGCGAGCTGTTGTTGAATTCCACAAACTGCACGACGACCGAATCGGCCTCGACCAGTTCGTGGGTTTGGAGCATCTCGCGGATGGCCTGCACCACAGACAGCACCTTTTCCGGCGAGTTCTTGTATGCGATCCCCAGCGTCATATTGAGCCGGCGCTTGCGCAGGCGCGACCAGTTGGTGATGTTGGCGTTCATCACGGTTTTGTTGGGCACGCTGACCAGCGACTGATCGAGCGCGCGCACCCGTGTGCTGCGGAAGCCGATGGTCTCGACCGTGCCCGCGACATCGCCGATCAGGACGTACTCGCCTGCGACGAACGGCTCGTCTGCCAGGATGATCAGATACCCGAACAGGTTCGCCAGCGCGTCCTGCGCGGCCAGCGCCACCGCCAGCCCGCCGATGCCCAACCCGGCCACCAGCCCGCCCACGTTGTAGTCCCATTCTTCGAGGATGACCATGATCGCCAGGGCGACGATCAGCGCTTTGATCACCTGCTCCGCCACCGCCTCGAGTTTGGCCTGCTGTTGCTCGCGCTGGGCCGAGGCGTACAGCGTGCGGCGTCCCACGCGCAGGACGAGGTCCACCATCAGCCCGACGGCGCGGTACGCGGCCCAGAAGAGCGCGATCGCCAGCAGCGACGACATCAGCCGCCCGACGATATCGCGCACGGTCGCCGGCAGCTCGAGAACCAGAATCGCCAGCCAGATGCCGATGACGCTGACCGCGAAGCGCAGCGGGGGCAGGAAGATCTGATAGAGGCGGTCGTTGATGCGGCTGTTGGTGTGCGCGGCGATTCTGCGAATCAGCGCGGGCAGCACAGACCCCAGCAGCTTGCGCGCGAGCCAGGTGAGCAGCAGGATCCCGGCGATGGTGAGCAGCTTTTCCAGCGTCTCAGCCGCTTCTGGCCCGATGGAATCTGTCACGAAATCGAAATTCATGGCGCTCTCCCTGTCACGGCGTTGAGTCAGGCTCGCGCAGCGCGTGAATCAGGTACGTTACGACCGGCTCGTCGCGCCCGCGTACCGGGCGCGGGCCGACACGCTCGGCAATCACCCAATCTGCAACCAGCCGGTAGGTTTCCTCACTGACCGTGATCTCGTCGCCGACCGCTAGCCCTTCCAGCCGGCTGGCGAGGTTGACCGTGTCCCCGATCGCGGTGAAGTCCATGATCTCCGGCGCGCCGACATTGCCCACAATCGCCTTGCCGGTGTTGATGCCGAAATTGATGTTGAGCCGGAACATCGGGTCGAACTGGCGGTAGAATTCGCCCAGCGCCGCGCGGATGCCCAGCGCCGTGCGCACCGCTCGCAGCGCGTGGTCGGGTTGGGGGACGGGGGTATTGTAGAGGGCCATCAGCCCGTCGCCCAGGAACTTATCGACCGTCCCTCCGTTGGCGATGATGTGCTGCACCATCAGCGTGTGATAGCGATTGAGCACGTCGAGCAGCTCGGCGGGCTGGGCATATTCGGCCACGCGCGTGAAGTTTTCCAGGTCTGCGAACAGGACGGTGACCGTCGTTTCCACCCCACCCAGCTTGACGTGCGTCGGGTCTTCGAGCAGCTGCTCGACGATCTCAGGCCCGACGAAACGCTCGAAGGTGCGGCGTAGCTCTTCGCCCTGGGCGCGCAGGTCATCGGTGATCGCTTTGGCGCGCAGGCGGGTTTCGATGCGCGCGATCAGCTCGCGGGGGTGAAAGGGCTTCGGCAGATAGTCGTCCGCGCCCAGCCCCAGCCCGGTCACACGGGATTCAACGTCGGCGTGGGCGGTCAGCATGATGACGGGGATTTTCGCGGTAGCCGGGTTGCGCTTGATCGCGGCGCAGACCTCGAACCCGTCAACTTCGGGCATGTTGATGTCCAGGATCACCAGGTCGGGCGCCTGCGCCTGGATCAACTCCAGCGCCACACGGCCATTTTCGGCCAGCAGCGGTGTGTAGCCCAGGCTGATCAGAATATCGCTGACCAGCTCACGGCTGTCACGGTTATCTTCGGCCACCAGTACGCTCGGCATGGGGTTCTGAGACCTGCCTTAGCCGGGAAAGCGGCCCGGCTCAGTCCAGGTAGTGAGAGAGCTTGCTCGCCAGCTCGCGCAGGTCGATTGGCTTGGAAACGTAATCATCGCAGCCGGCCTTGAGCGCTTTTTCGCGGTCGCCGACCATGGCGTGCGCGGTCAGCGCAATCACCGGGATATGCGCCAGCGCCTCGTTCTGCTTGATCTGGCTGGCTGCCGTCCACCCGTCCATTTTCGGCAGCGAGAGATCCATCAGAATCAGATCCGGCCGTTCGGACTGTGCCAGGGCGATGCCGCTTTCGCCGTCGATGGCAACCAGCACTTCGTAATTCAGGGACGACAGAACGTCCGTGATCAGAATGCGGTTGTCCGCGTTGTCTTCTACCACGAGAATTCGTTTGGGCAATTTGTCCGGCATCGGGCGCTGCTGCTCCTTTCGTGCACCCCCAAGCACAATCTTAGCGTATTGCGCGCGGTTCTGCATGAACCCTACTCGACTTGTGCCCGCAGCAGGTCGAGCAGGCCGTCGGGAACGAGCGGCGGATGGCCGGGAATGAACTCGTCGAGATGCTTCCATTCGGCGCGGATCGCCACGTGGCCGTCGTGCCCCTCGATCAGGGGGCGGTTGTAGAGCGCCGGATCGACGAACGCCGCGTGGTACACCAGCACGATTTCGTGGTGGCGCTGCCCATCTACCACAAAGCGGTTTTCGAGTACCCCCAGCAGCCGCAGAGCGGTGATCTCGGCGCCGATCTCCTCACGCATTTCTCGGATCAGCGCGTCCTGGCTATGCTCGCCGAATTCGATCTCGCCACCGAGCGGGCGATAGCACCGCACGCCATCGTAGGGATCGTCGATCGCCTCGACCAGGATGCGGCCCGCGTGGTGGAAGACTCCGATCACCAGGGGCCGGATGCTTCGCCTGTCCATGCCCTCTCCCTTTCACGGATCGGCCGGATCATACCCTGCTCCGCGCAGAACCAAAACAGCGCCCAACCGGTGGGACGGCGTCGGGCGGGCGCTGTTGCCGCGCCGGGGCGGGTGCGCTATAGTAACAGTATGCTCCGCACGCGAACAAATCAGGTAAGCAAAGAGTCTGCGCATTGACCGTCCAACAACCCGGCGCCTACCCGACGCCATCCTATTACGCACCCTCGCACGAGATCTGGACCGATGTCCCTCGGCCGGCGATCCGGCAGGGCCGGTCCTTCTGGCGCGAGCTGATCGAGACGTTCGTCTTGATCGCGGCGATCTACGCCTTCGTCAACCTGGCAACGGCGCGCTTCGTGGTCGATGGGCGCAGTATGCTGCCCAACTTCAACACGGACCAGTTCATCATCGTCAGCCGCCTGTCGTATGTGCTGGGCGATCCCCAGCGCGGAGATGTGGTTGTCTTTCACAATCCCGCCGACCCCCATAATGATTTCATCAAGCGCGTGATCGGGCTGCCGGGCGAGACGGTTACCATTCAGAATGGGCGCGTGTACATCAACGGCGTGCGCCTTGAAGAACCGTACATCCAGAATTTCTGCCGAGGGACGGTGTGCGACGGCACATGGGAGATCGGGCCGGACGAGTATTTTGTCCTCGGCGACAACCGCAGTTCCAGCCGCGATTCGCACAATTTCGGCCCGATCGCGCGGGAGCTTTTGATCGGGCGGGCTTTCATTCGCTACTGGCCGCCGTCGGAGTGGGCAATCATCACGCGCCCATCGTACAGCGACAGCGGGGTGCCCTTGCCCGTGATCACGCTGCCCCCGGCGGAGACCGAGATGCCGGCGGTCGAGCAGCAGGGGAGTGTGCTGTCTGGGATGCTCGCGGCCACGCCGGCAACCGCGCCGGCAGGGCAGTAGGCGAGACGGGCGGCTGTCATGGCGAATTACTGCCCGGCGTGCGGGGTCGGCAAGCTGACCCAGACGCAGCGAACGTATATTCACATCTATGGCGGGACGCTGGTGCATGTGCCGGCGGTGCTTGCTTGGCGCTGCGACGTGTGCCATCTGGTGATCTTCGATGAAACGGCCCTCGGACGCATCGACCTGCTGGTCGGCCAGTCGGGGCCGCCGCCGAACATCGCGCCAGGGCGGGCTGTGCCCGCTCCGGAGCCACCGGACATCGCTTCGCGTGATGATCTCCCCGAAGACCCGCCGCGCCTGCCGGAGCCATAGCGCCGGCGTGTAACCGGGCCAGCCATAAGATCCGTTACAATAAGGTGAACCGGGCACAGCCCGGCTCATATCCGCCGCTTTGCGCGGCACGCGATCAGGAGATAACGACACCATCATGCAGACACGCAATCTGTGGCACTCGCTTCCACCGGGTCCGAATGCGCCGGACGCGGTTTACTGTATCGTTGAAATCCCCAAAGGAAGCCGCAACAAATACGAGTACAGCAAGGTGGCGGGGGTGATCAAGCTCGATCGGGTAATCTACAGCTCGATGCACTACCCCAGCGATTACGGCCTGATCCCGCAGACCTACGCTGAGGACGGAGACCCGCTCGACATTCTGGTGATTGTGACCGAGCCGACCTTCGCCGGCTGCGTGATCGAGGCCCGCCCGATCGCCATCTTCCATATGATCGATCGCGGCGATCCGGACGATAAGATCCTGGCCGTGCCGACAACGGATCCCCTCTTCAACGAGTATCAGGACATCAGCGACGTGCCCAGGCACTTCCTGAGCGAGATCGCTCACTTCTTCCAGACGTACAAACAGCTTCAGGGCATCCAGGTGACGGCTAAGGGCTGGGATGACGCCGAGGCTGCGCGCCGCATAATCAAGCAGTCCATCGAACGCTACAAGAAAAAGTTCCCGCCCGAAATGGTGTAGACCGGTGCGCGGCGCGCGTCGTGTTGCCGGATCAGGCGCATTTGCCTATAACTGGCTCAATTCGTGTGTTTTGCTAGGCGTTGGCCTACGGGCGCATCGATAGAACTCATGGCCGCACCGACCGCGTCACCCATCCTTCGCAACCTGGATCTGGCGAACCGCCTGCGCGCCCTGTTGCGCGCGCTGCGCGGTGTGGTGGCCTTCGAAGACGGCGGCCTGCTGCTCTACGAGCCGGACCAGGGCGTGCTGGTTCCCTACGCCGTGCTGGGTGCGGTTGAGGCGGCGCGACCGGGCGAGGGCGCAGCCGGTCAGGCTGCCGCGCGCCGTGCAGTGGCCTG
>DYEN01000130.1 GCA_020725705.1 Anaerolinea sp. | reverse complement strand
CGATCACCCGGTCGGGGCCGTACTTGTCATAGAGGCCCTGTGTCGCGCGGAACACGCCGCCGCGCCGCCCGACATCTTCGCCGGTGATGAAGACGCGCTCGTCGCGCTCCATCTCCTCGTCCATGGCCTGGCGCAGGGCTTCGATCAACGTGATTTCAGGCATTCAGTTCCAGCTCCTCAAATAAACACATATCCGGTGGCGGCGCTCAGCCGCGTAACGATTTTTCTCTCCGTATCAGGCCCGATCGTCCGGCGCGAAGACGGGGAACAGCGTGTCTTCGGGGGGCGGATAGGGCGCGGCTTCGGCGGCGGCGTGCGCCTCGTCCACTTCCTGGCGCACCCGCTCCTCGATCTCCGCGATGGTGTCGTCGTCCAGCAGGCCGCGCTCGCGCAGGTAGACCTGGAAGCGGAGAATCGCGTCGCGTTTCTTCCACTCCTCGACTTCGTCGCGCGAGCGGTAGGTGCGGTCGTCGTCGTCGGACGAGTGCGGCACCGGGCGGTAGGTCTTGGCTTCGACCAGCGTCGCGCCCTGGCCGGAGCGCGCCCGCTCGATGGCCTCGCGCATGACGCGGTACGAGGCGAGCACGTCGTTCCCGTCCACGATGGCGCCCGCGATGCCGAACATCGGCGCGCGGTCCGCCACGTTGGGAACTGCCATTTGCAGGTGAACGGGCACGGAGATGGCGTAAATGTTGTTCTGGACCAAGCAGACCAGCGGGAGCTGGTGAACCCCGGCCCAGTTAAGCCCTTCGTAAAAATCGCCTTCGCTGGTCGAGCCTTCGCCCAGGGTCACGATCACGACGCGATCGTCGCCGCGCAGCTTGCAGGCCAGCGCCGCGCCCGCCGCCTGGGGCACCTGTGTGGCGACCGGGCTGGACGACGAGAGCATCCCCAGCTTGCGGCTGCTCCAGTGCGAGGGCATCTGGCGCGAGCCGCTGGTCGGCTCGCCGGCCTTGCCAAACACGGCCAGCATAAAATCAAGCGGAGTCAGGCCCAGCGACAGGCTGAAGGCCAGATCGCGATAGTACAGCGACGCGTAGTCATGGCCGCGCCGCATGGCATAAGCCGCGCCGACCTGCACGCCTTCGTGCCCGATGCCCGAGATATGAAAGGCGATCTTACCCTGGCGGTGCAGAATCCAGACGCGCTCGTCCAGCCGCCGGGCGCGCACCATCTGCCAATACATCTCCAGCAGCGTCTGATCGTCCAGATCAATCCCCGTATCGTCGATCTGGTGCGCGGTCTGTAAATCGGTGGCCATAGGCTGCTCCTAAAACTAAGTGTCGGGAGAAGTGCGGATCGACTGTGTGGGGCCAGCAGAGGGGGCGGTGACGGGGTGAATGGCGGCTGCACGCAGCACCCAGGCGGTGGAACCCTGACTGACCCGTTTGATCCGATTATATACGATAATGATGAAAATATCCGACTTTATTACCCCTGCGCCGGGCCGTGTTTCCCTCTGGCGCAACGGCTCTCCGCCCCGTACAATGAGGGGCTGGCCCATCTCCGGGCCGGCTGGCTCTCTGATCGAAAGCAGGGTAACTCGTGTCTGACCCGCTTCTTACGCCGCCCGGCGCGGCGGCGCTCTCCCCGGCGGCGCGCGAGCGCGCTTACCGGCGCAATTTCGCGGTCTTCCTGGCGGATTTCGTGCTGTTCACGATCGGCATCAGCCTGATCGGAGCGACGACGGTCATCCCCGATTTCATCCGCCGCCTGACCGATGTCGAAGTGCTGATCGCGCTCTCCAGCCAGATGTTTGAGTTCCTCTGGCTTCTGCCTCAGCTTTTGATCGCCCGGAGGCTGGTGCGGGTGCGCAACAAGAAGTGGTGGTTTGTCGGGCCGAACCTGGCCGCGCGCCCGATGCTCGTGCTGTACGCTCTGCTGATCGTTTTGGTGGGGCCGGAGCGCCCCGGGCTGCTTCTGGGCGGCTTCCTGCTGTTCTACGGGCTGGCAGCGCTGGGGGATGGTCTGGTCGGCGTGCCGTGGCTGGACCTTGTCGGGAGCAGCCTGGACAACCGGCGACGGGCGCGCCTGTTCGGCTACGGGAACGCGGTGGTGGGCGTGGCGATGCTGGGGCTGGCCCCCGCGGTGCGGCTGATCCTGGACCACGACGGGTTGGCGTTTCCCAACAATTACGCGCTGCTTTTCGCCCTGGCCGGGGCGCTGATGCTGGCGACGATCCCCTTCACGCTGTTCATCAAAGAGCTGCCGGGCGGCGAGCCGCGCGCTACCGTGCCCAGCCTGCGCGAGTATCTGCCGGAGCTGGGGCGCGTTCTGCGCCACGACGCGCCGTTCCGCGCCATGATCACCGCCCGCCTGCTGTCTAGCCTGTACCTGATGGCTGCGCCGTTCTACATCGGCTACGGCACCGAGGTGCTCGGCATGGCAAGCAGCGTGGCGGTCAGCCACCTGCTTTTCATGCAGACGCTGGGTGGTGTGGTCGGCGCGCTACTGTTTTCGCGCCTGGGCGAGCGCCGCACCCTGCGCTTCATCCGCATCGCGATGGGCGTCGCGCTTGCGCAGGTGACGCTGGCGTTGACCGCCGGCGCGCTGGGACCGGCCCCGCTCTACCTGGCGTTCGCCGCGGGCGGTTTCGTCCAGGGGTCGCTGGGCATCAGCTTCATGAACTGGGTTATCATCCACAGCACGCCCGACCAGCGCCCCATCTACTCCGGGCTGTTCAACTCGATCTCGGCGGTGTCGTTGCTCAGTGCGCCGCTGATCGGCGGGACGCTGGTCGAGGAACTGGGCTATCAGGCGGTCTTCGTGGCGGCGCTGATGGTGATGGCGGGCGGGCTGTGGGTCGCGCTGCGCTATGTGCAGCCGCCAAAGGAAGCCGCGCAGCCGGCCTGAACAGGTGGCGGGGCGAGCTGCCCGCCCCGCCGGTTGGATGGTGCAGCCTGAACCGGTCAGTCACAGCGCGCTGTCAGGATGGCCTGCTTGCCGCCCGGCAGCGCCGCCGGGTCCAGCCAGACCAGGCTTAGCCGTTCCTCGCCCTTCCACGCCGGCGCTTGCTGCTCCACAGTGCCGGATTCCAGATCGAGTGCCCACAGGCTCGCCTCGCCGGTTTCGTCCTGCGCCAGCGCGTAGATCGTCTCGCCGTGCAGCGTCGCCTGCGTCACCGTGAGATCGGTCCACAGCCGGTTTTGCAGGCGGCCCAACACGAACCCCACCTGCAAGATGCCGCCCGCCTCGCCGGGCCGGTACAGATAGAGTGTGCCGTTGCGCGCGCCCGCGATCTCGAAGACCCTGCCGGGGGCGCCGAGCGGTTGCTTGTTCTCGTCCACCAGCTCGAACCCGCCGTACTGCGTGAAGTCGAAATTGTCGCCGTCCAGCCGGAAGACGCGCTGCCCGTTGAGCACATAGATCGAACCGGTGACGCTATCCCACGCCACGCGCCAGACCGCGCCGTCCGGCACCTTCCCGATCCTGCGCTCGACGATCTGCGCCTGGCGATAGGTGTCGAACACGCCGGCGAACATCATGTCCCCGTCCTGGCGCAGCGTGGCAACGTAGCGGCCATCTGGCGAGGGGAAGTGTTGCACCGCAGCGTTGGCGGTAGACACCGGGATTGCCTTGCCGAGCGCGAGCGAGTCCGCGCGGCGCACCTCGATCTGCCCCGCTGGTGCCTTGCCCGGCTGGGTCTGCCAGCTTGCGACGATCAGATTCTCGCCATCCGGCACGGCGGTGAGCACCTCACCCGGCATCTTCACCGGGCAGGCGCGCCCTTCCGTCAGGTCCAGCCGAAAGGTTCCCGGCGTTCCGGTACCGTCCAGCGCCTCAAGAAACAGGGCGTCCCCACGCGGCCCGGCGGTTGCCCGGGCGATCGCATGCCCCGGCGCGTCGATCTGCCACGCCCCGCCGGGCGCCAGCGTCTCCGTATCAAGCAGGCGCACAACCGACCCGGCGCCATACAGCGCCAGATAGGGTTCGACCGTGAGCGTCACAATGTCGAGGTTCGCGTTGTGCGCTGCCAGCACCTCGCGCAGCACGGCCTCGTTTTTCGGGTTCACGGCGAACCAGCGACCGTCATATTCCGACGAGCCGTTGACCATACCGTCATAGTAGATAAGGCCCGGCTCGCCATCCGGCGCGGGATGGTAGACGACGGTATCGAACGGTACATACTGGCCCGTGTTCGTTTCGAAATAGCGCGTCAGCTCGAAGCCGGGGCGGGGATACGCCGGGGGATCGACAGGCCGTAGAAAGTTTTCCAGCATGCCCATCGAGAGT
>DYEN01000129.1 GCA_020725705.1 Anaerolinea sp. | reverse complement strand
GAGCCGTTGGGGCCGACCAGCGCCGCGATCTCGCCCGGTTCGATGGCCAGCGACAGATCGCGCACCACCGGGCTGCCGCGCCGGTAGCTCAGTGTGAGGCGGTCTGCCTGAAGAATCGGCATGAGGTTGCAACCCCTCTCGTCTGCAAGGCCCGTGCGGGCGCTTACCACTGGCTACGCCGCGCGCGCACCAGCCACAGAAACAGCGGCCCGCCGAGCAGCGCCGTCACAATGCCGACCGGAAACTCAATGTTCGGGTTGCCGAGCAGCGTCGGGAAGGTGACGCGTGCGGCGGCGTCCGCCCAGACCATCAGCGCGCCACCCAACAGCAGGCTCGTCGGGATCAGGAAGCGGAAATCCGACCCTACCAGCCGGCGCGCGATGTTGGGAACCAGCAAGCCAACGAACGCCACCAGCCCAGCCACCGCGACCGAGCTGCCCGCCAGGATGGCGGCGACGGCGCTCATCAAGAAGCGGGTCTGCTCGACGCGCAGGCCAAGCCCCTGAGCCACATCGTCACCCAGCGCCAGGATGTTCGCCCGCCCGGCGAGCAGCATCGCCAGGACCACCCCGGCGGCGCTATACGGCGCGATCAGCCGGTACTCTTTCCAGCCGACCGTGTACAGGCCGCCCACCAGCCACTGAAATACCGTCTGTGCGCCGACCTCGACCGTCATGACGACGACCGTCGTGGTGAAGGCGCCGAGCATGGTGGTCAGCGCCACACCCGCCAGCGCCAGCCGCGTCGTCGTGACGCCCGTGCCGTCCCAGGCGACCGCGTAGACCACCAGCGCGCCGATCAGCGCGCCGACGAAGGCCGCTGCCGGCACCGCGCCCGGCGGAAAGCCGGGGATCATCAGCGAGGTCAACGCCGCAGCCAGCCCGCCGCCTGCCGACACGCCCAGGATGTACGGGTCCGCCAGGGGCGAGCGTACCACGCCCTGCAACAGCGTGCCCGACACCCCCAGATTGATCCCGACCAGCAGGCCGACCAGCACGCGGGGCAGGCGTACCTCGTGGACGATGATACCGGTCATGCGGCTGACGTTCTCGCGGTCTTGCAGCGCGGCGATCACGTCGTGGCTGGGGATGCTGACCGAGCCGCTGCCCAACGAGTAGACAACCCCGGCCAGTAGCAGCAGCGCGCTTAGCCCGAGCACCAGCGCACGCCAGGCCAGGCGCCACCGCGCCTGGCCTGCGTACCGGATCGAAACGACCGGGCTGGCGGGTGCCAGATTGCGCACTAGTTCTCTCCGCCGTAGAACAGGCTGAACAGGTTCGTCAGCGCCTCGGTGAAGCGCGGGCCGGGTGCCTCGACATAGAGGCGGTTGTCCAGCTCGTACACGCGGCCGTTCTCGAACGCGCTCAGCGACGACCAGATCGGGTCCGCCGCCATCGCCTCGGGGATGGGCGGTGTGCCGGGCGCGCCGCGCGTGATGGTCAGGATCATGTCCGGATCGGCTTCGACCACAGCCTCAACGCTGAGCTGCGCATAGCCGGGGAAGGGGCCGGCGTCCGGCTGGTCATCGCCGACCACCGTCCCGCCGAGCTTGACCACCATGTCGCCCAGGTAGGTCGAGCTTTTGCCGAAGTTCGGCATGTCGAGCGTGCCGACGATGATCAGGACCGAGGGACCCTCATGCCCCGCCGCAGCGACCGGCACAAACGCCAGGAAGTCCTCATACGCCTTCGCCAGCGCCTCGGCGGTGTTGTCCTTCCAGGTGGCCTCGCCGATCAGGCGGACGTTGGCGGGCACGTCGTCCGCGGTCAGAGTCAGCACGTAGATCGTGGGCGCGATGCCGCTGAGCTGGTCGGCCAGTTGCGCTTGAAGCTGGGCGTTGGCGAAAATCAGGTCCGGTTCAAGCGCCGCCAGAGCTTCCAGATCGAGCTGGTAGCCGGTGCCAAAGGTGGGGAGTCCGGCTGCAGCGGGGTGCTCGATGCCTTCCGTCACGCCGACCGGGGTAACCCCCAGCGCGAACAGCATATCGATGATGGACGCGCTCAGACCCACGACGCGCTGCGGGGGCGCTTCAAGCGTCACTTCGCGGCGCAGCGCGTCGGTCAGCGTGCGCGGCCCGTCGTCCTGAGCGAGTGCCGCCGGGACGCCAAGCGTCAGCACCAGCGCAAGGGCCAGCAGCCCGATCAGGCCGCGGCGCAGGGAAAATGATGTCTTCATGCCAGTGTGTCTCCTTGACTGAAAATGTGTGAACAGCAACCCACAACACGGCACCATTCTACCGACCCGGCAGACGACCGGCAATATCGTAATCTGCGAAAATCTATAGAAATTTAGATTATTTTGGAAAATTTCTTTGCGATTTTGCACCGCCGGGCCGCAGCGGTTTACGCGCCGGGCGAGTCTGTGTCATAATTACAGCGAAACTCCGGGTAGGCAGCAAGGATATTCTGTGGACTCCCAGCCCGACCGTCCCCCATCCGGATTTGTGCCGGTTGCCGACCTAACCGCCGGAGCCGCCGATGCAAACGACCGTGAAGAGGCGGCCATCCTCGAAGCTTTCCGGCGGGCGGGGCATCGCATCACCAACCAGCGGCGCGCGCTGCTGGACGTGCTGCGCAGCCAGCGGCGTTATCTCAGCGCCGAGGCGCTGCACCGCCAGGCCAACCAGCGCGGGATGGCACTCAGCCTGGCGACGGTTTACCGCACGCTGGCGCTGTTCAAAGAGATGCGGCTGGTTGACGGGCGCAATGTGGGCGACGACCAGAGCCGCGAAGAATACCGTTTTCGCTCGGTCTACGAGCGGTATACGCTGACGTGCAAGCGCTGCGGCAAAGAGGTGCCGGTCGAGCCGGACATTGTGGACGCCTTCCGCGAGGAAGTCACGGCTACCCTGGGCGTGACGATTATCTCGGCCCATTCCTGCTTCACGGGCTACTGCGCGGCCTGCACCGCCGCGCTGGCCGCCGAAGAGGAAGACGCGGTCGCCCCCTCTGCCGACTGAGCGGGCCGCTCCCCGGTCCGGCCTGCGGCGCAACGCCCCGCGCCGGTGTGCGTATACTTTCCTGACCGCCGGCCCTGTTTTGCGGACAGGGCAGGCCCATCTGTGCCATATGGCCGGGAGTCAATCGCGATGGAACCCGATCGTCCCGATTCTGAGTGGGTTGAGCCGGAAAAGAAGAAGAAAAACGAGGAGTACTACCTCGAACCGGAGCCGCCGCGCCGGCGCCGCTGGCCCTGGTTTGTGCTGGGTGGGTGCCTGCTGGTGTGCTGCGCGTGCGTGGTCCTGCCGTTGGTGCTTTTCGGTGCCGGCAGCGTCGTCGTCAGCACCGTGGTCGAAAGCAGCGAGGTGACCGAACTCGGCACGACGCAGCTCGCCCTGGATCCGGCTGCGACGGACGTGACCTTCCGGATCGAGAACGAGGTGGGCGACATCACGATCGCCACCGGGGCAGCGGGCGAGATCGTGGTCGAGTACCGGAAGGTGGCGCGCGGGATCGGCCAGGGACAGGCGCGTAGCTACCTGGACGACATCACCGTGCGCCTGGAAGAACGCAGCGACGGCACGATCGCGCTGATAACCGAACGGCCGGGGGGCGCCTGGTCTCTCGGTCGCGCCTCTGAAGTCGATCTGACGATCAGCGTGCCGGAGGATGTCGTCTTCGATCTGGTCGTCAACGGCGGGGTGGGATCGCTGCGGGTCGAGCGCGGCGTGCGTGTCGGCCATATCGACGCCCAGGTCAATGTGGGAGATATTGTGTTCAACGGAGCGCTGGATGAAGGCCTCGTCGATTCGCGAATGAAGGTGGATGTGGGCGCGCTCCGGCTGTATGTGCCCGGCGACCTGTACGCCCAGATTGACGCCGAGACGGGCGTTGGGGATGTCACGGTCGATTCCGCGCTCAACACCACGGTGCGCGAAGAGCGGCGCGACGTGACCAGCCAGGCCTGGCGCGGGACGGTTGGCTCCGGCAGCGGGACGGCGCCTGCGATCGAGCTGCGCGCCGGCGTGGGAGATATCGGGATCTATCTGGAGTAGGCGCGCCGAGCAACCCACACCCGCCTGTTACGTACTGATTCTTGCGCGTATTCACCGACGGGAGAGTGTGGGATGATGCGAAGGCTGGTTGTCTTTGCCCTGCTAGGGTTCAACCTGATGAGCCTGTACGGATGTAACCAACAGCTTGGTTCGGAGCCGGTCGAAGCGACCGCTGAGGGCAGCGAGACCGTGACGCTCGATGGCGCCACGCCGGTGATTCTCGATGTGCGGAACGGGGTGGGCAAGGTCGTGATCCGCGCAGGCGACGAAGGTTCACTGTCCGTCGCCTACACGCTGACGGCCTATGCCGGGACAAAAGCCGACGCGGAGCGCGAACTGGCGGCCATGCACGTGGCAGTCACGCAGCAAGGCGGGCACGTGCAGGTGAACGCGGTCCAGTCTCAGTTTAAGGATCACGCGCGCACCAACAAGGTCGACCTGACCATCATGGCGCCGGCGGAGACGGACCTGATTGTGCGCAACACTGTGGGCGATGTCGAAGTGCGCGACATCCGCACACCGCAGACGCTGAACGCGACGGTCGAGGTCGGGAACGTGACTTTGCACCAGGTCGAGGCGGGGCCGGACACACTTATCCGCGTTGACGTGGGTGATATCCGTTTCGAAGGGGCACTGGCCTCGTCCGGCAGCGCCAGCCTGAAGACCGACGTCGGCAAAGTGAACATCCGCCTGCCGCGCGATACTGCCGCCACGCTGGGCGCCAGCACCGCAGTGGGCCAGGTGACGCTGGATGGCCTGGCGGTGTCGAAACAGCAGCGAAGCAAGCAGATCCCCGGCGAGACACTGACTGCCACGCTGGGCAGCGGCGGGCCATCGCTGGAGCTGTCGGCCAACGTGGGCGATATCACGCTGGGCGCGAGCTAACCACCGCCTGATCGAGATGGAAGCGGGGCGACCTGTTTGTTGCTGGTCGCCCGTTTATCTCTCTGTCGTCGCAGATGCTGCCGGATCAGCGCTGAAGCTGGTGCTGGCCGAGCGCGTTGTAGAGCGCGATGAAGTGATCCGGCCCGGCTGTGATTGCCTCGCGCAGCCCGGCGACCCCGTGCTGCCCGGCGATGGCGCGGGCGGCGAAGTAGCCCACGATGTCGATACACGACTCGCCGGGGTGGCGCGTCTCGGGCACCTCTAGCCAGTCTTCAACGAGTTGATCGCTGGCCGCTTTGCGCCGCGCGGAGTCGATCATCCGGTTCCAGGCGGCGGCGTGCTCGTCCAGCGGGACGGTGTTCAGCCCCAGGATCTCATCGTAGAAGGCGAGATCGCGACGGTAGCTGAGATACCAGGCGATCCCCCGGCTGAGCAGCGTGTTTTTCAGGCGGTCAACCGGGCGGTTGAGCGACCGCCCGGAGTCCGTGACGAATTCGTGATAGATGATGCGGAAGGCTTCGTGGTTGAAGAAGCCATCGCGGATGGTATCAACCAGCAGCGCCAGCGAGAACTGGCCGAAGCGTTCCTCGAGATGCTGGTGCGCCTGCGCCAGATTGACGATCAGCCCGTGGAACTGCTCGCCGTCGGCGTCGGTGAAAGTGCGCACATAGCCGAAGGCCGGCATGCCGACCACCGTCAGCGCCAGCGAGAACGGGATGGTCCTGTCGTAGCTCTCCGGGAACAGCGCCTCGATCTCGTGCAGCGCGATCAACTGGTCCGGCGGCTGGTTGTGCAGGTCGCTCAGCAAATCTTGCAGGCGGTCGCGGTTTTCGTAGCACTGCCCCAGCGCGTAGGGGTCGGACTCGCTGGGCGCGCCCTGCTCGAAGTAGTGCGCCAGCTCTTCGACCAGCGACAGGCCGGTGTTGAGCATGTGCTGGGTGGTCAGCTCGACCAGGCGCACACTGGGGGCGTTGCGGAGATCGGCGCTGCGATCCCAGACGCCGTCGCTGCTGCGGATGCTCAGAGGAATGCGCGCGGCGGTGTCGTCTAGCGTGTAACGAATCTTCATGCAGAGTCGATCCCTTTCCACGAGTGTCAGACCGGTCCCCGATTGTATAGAGCTACGGTATACTTGGCCAGCCTGATTTTGCGCGCCGTGCTGTGTGACACAGTTTTTACACCTTGACACGAGACGCCGATGCCTTACCATCCCTCTGAAGCGCCGCGACCGGCCGGGCCTGCTACCGACCCCTCGCAGAAATGGTGGGTCATGCTCAGCGTGGCGATGGGCGTGTTTCTCTCAACCATCGACAGCAGCATTGTCAACGTGTCGTTGCCCACGCTCGAAGAGGCGTTCAATACCTCGTTCGCCACGGTACAGTGGGTTGTTATCAGCTATCTGCTGGTTGTCACCTCGTTGATGCTGGGCGTAGCGCGCCTGGCCGATATGATCGGCAAGAAGCGTATCTACCTGGCCGGCATGGCGGTCTTCACGCTGGGGTCGCTGCTGTGCGGGATCGCGCCGACGGTCGGGTTTCTGATCGGCTTCCGCGCCTTTCAGGGGCTGGGCGCGGTGATGATGCAGGCGCTGGGCATGGCGATCGTCACCGAGGCGTTTCCCGCGTCGGAGCGCGGGCGCGCTCTGGGCATCATCGGGACGATTGTGTCGATCGGGATCAGCATCGGCCCGACGCTGGGCGGCCTGCTGATCGGCACGGTTGGCTGGCGCGCGATCTTCCTGGTCAACCTGCCGGTGGGGATCGCCGGCCTGCTGCTGGCGCGGCGCTACGTGCCGGACTGGCGGCCACCCGGCGGGCAGCATTTCGACATGACGGGCGCGGTGCTGCTCTTTGGCACACTGGTCTGTCTGGCGCTCGGCCTGACCTTCGGCCCGACGCAAGGCTGGGACAGTCCTGCGATCACGGCGCTGCTGATTGGCGCCGGGGTGGGGTTTGCCGTCTTCCTGCTGGTCGAGACGCGGCTGGGCCAGCCGATGGTGGACCTGCGCCTGTTCCGCGATTCGCTGTTCAGCATCAGCCTGCTCACCGGGTTTCTTGTGTTTGTTGTTATCGCGGGCCTGTTTGTGATGCCCTTCTATCTGGAGCGGGTTAAGGGCTACGATCCGCAGCACGTCGGCCTGTTCCTGGTGGTGGTTCCGGCCGCGCTAGGCGTGACCGCTCCCATTGCCGGGGTGCTGTCGGACCGCTACGGATCGCGCGGGATCTCGCTGCTCGGGCTGGTGATCGTGGTGGGCGCCTGCCTGTCGATCGCCTCGCTGGACACAGACACGTCGACTGTGGGCTATATCGCGCGCCTGCTGCCGTTGGGGTTGGGCGCGGGCCTGTTCCAGTCCCCGAACAACAGCGCGATCATGGGCCTGGCCCCGCGCGAGCGGCTGGGGATGGCATCCGGGCTGCTGTCGCTCTCGCGCACGATGGGGCAGGTGACCGGGATCCCGTTGATGGGCGCGCTGTTCGCCAGCCGGGTGCTGTCGGTGGCGAATCTGCCGGACGGAGTGGACGTGAGCGAGGCTCCGCCCTGGGCCATCGTGGCGGGGATCGAGCGCGCCTTTGGCGCTGCCGCGCTGGTTATCGCGGCGGCGGTGGTGCTGGCGGCAGTCGCGTTCCGCATCCACTGGCGCCGCCTGCACCCGGTGGAGCGCGCTGCCAGCCCGCGTTCGGGCTGAGCGCTTGCAGCGGGAAAAAACACCCCGGCGCTGGCCGGGGCAGGAAATCGGTTGAAGGGCGGGCGCCTCAGCGCCCTACATCGGCCCCCACCATGCGCAGCAGGGCGTCGATGCCGCGCGCGTCCGGCAGCGATGGGATCGCGCCGTAGCCGGTAGCGGTCAGCGCCCCGGCGGCGCAGGCCCGCTGCACGATCTGGTGTAGCTCGTCATCCGCCAGCGCATCGACGTTCAGATCCACATCGAGCAGGCGGTCGAGCAGCGACGCGGTGAACGCATCGCCGGCGCCGGTAGTTTCGACGACCTGGACATGCGGCGAGGGTACCTGCCCGGTCCGGTTCCCGGCCTGATACCACGACCCATCGCGTCCCAGCGTGACCGCCGCCAGCCGCCCGCGAAACCCGGCCCGACTCAGCGCCGCGCTGAAATCCGATTCGTCCGGCACGACAAACGCCAGATCGTCGCTGCTGATCTTCAGAATATCGGCGTGCGCGATGGCTTCGAGCATGGCGGCGCGCCCCTGGTTGACGTCCGGCCACAGGTTCGCGCGCCAGTTGGGGTCGCACGAGCAGACGACGCCCGCGTCTTTGGCGATGCGGATCGCCTTGAGCGTTGCCTCGCGCGAGGTAGGCGCGCGCAGGCTGATCGAGCCGTAGTGCAACACTTTGGCCTGACGCACATCCTCTTCGCGCACCTGTTCGGGCAGCAGGTAATCATGTGCACCGGAGCAAAACTCAAAATCGCGGTCGCCTTCCTCACCCTGTTTGACGAAGGCCAGCGTCGTGAAATGGTCGGGGTCCATGCGCAGCGCACAGTCAACGCCGACGGCCTCGAGGTCGTACACGATCTTGCGCCCGAATGCGTCGCTGCCCACGGTCGCGATCAGGCGGGCGTGGCGCCCCAGCTTGCTCAAACCGGCGGCGACGTTGGCCGGGGCGCCCCCCGTGGCTGCCGAGTAATGCACCGCTGTGACGAGCGTGGCGCCCCGCTCGCGGGACACGAAATCGATCAGGGCTTCTCCGAGACACAAAACATCCATAGGGTGGCTTCGCTCCTTGCATGGTGGGAGTGAGGCAGAACGGCCGCGCCGTATCGGATGTAGTATACCGCGTCTCTAAAATCTATGTGAAGTCGGTCCGCGACGCGGCGCAGGCGCTCGGTTCCCTGAATGGGCAACCTGGCGTACAATGAAAATCGCGCAATTCCCGCCGGGCGCTGGGCAGGTGTGGGCTGGCAGGATCGACGCAGGCGAGAGAGGATATCCATGGCAACTGTGGTGTTGCCCGAACCGACCCGTGCCCTGTATCCCTTCCGATCACGCTATCTGACGCTGAGCGATGGCCGGCAGATGCATTATGTGGACGAGGGCGCGCCCGACGGCGAGGTGCTGGTCTTTGTGCATGGATATCCGACCTGGAGCTTCACCTATCGCGCGCTGCTGGTCTACTACGCCGCGCGCGGTTTCCGCTGCATTGCGATGGATCACATCGGCTTCGGCCTGAGCGACAAGCCGGTCAGCGCGCGCTATCACACGCTGCGTCGCCATATTCACAACCTGCTGGAGCTGATCACCACGCTCAACCTGACCGGGATCACATTGATCATGGAAGACTGGGGCGGCCCGCTGGGGCTTGGCTACACGATCCGGCGCTGTGCCAACGTCCGGCGCCTGGTGATCATGAACACCTGGGGATTCGTCGATTCCTACCCCCCGCGGATGGAGCGGCTAGTGCGCTTCCTGACGCTGCCGGGCGTGGGCGAGCTGCTGTTCCGGACGTTCAACCTGGCGCCGACCGTCGTGCTGCAGCACGAGACGGTTCGCCGCCTAACCCCCGCCGTGCTGGGCGGCTACCGCGCGCCCTTTCGCGACAACCGCAGCCGGACCGCGCTGGTCCAGTTTCCACGCCTGATCCCGCTGGGGCCGGATCACCCCTCGGCGCCGGCCATGCGCGAGATCGAGCGCGGCCTGGCGGAGCTGGAAGACATCCCGACGCTGCTGTTGTGGGGTGCGCGCAACCCGATCTTTGGGCCGGACGTCGCCCGGCACTGGAAGCGCCACATCCTCACGGCGCGCGGTCCGCACTTGGTGGAGCGGGCGGGGCACCTGCTGGCCGAAGACGCGCCCGAAGCGCTCATCGACCATCTCGATGCGTTTCTGGCGGACACCGACGCGCAGCCGGCGGCGCTCCCCCCGCTGTAGCGCGCTCGCCCCAGAGGCGCGCCCGGCGTTGACAGCATGCGGGGCTATGGTATACTCCGCCTCGCTGGACCGGCTGCGAGCAATCAGCCACCGATGAAGTTTGGGAAACACGCCAGTGCTGCTTGATGGTTGCTGCGGGCCTGGTGTGTTTTTTGTCGGCCACAGTGTCGGAATGGCTCAGGAGTTGGTGGAGATGATGAAATGGCGCCCGCTGGGGGCTTTCGCGCTTGTTCTCGCGCTGATCGGCGGGCTGCTGGCCTGGGCACCCGGCCAGACAGCCGCGCAGACCAACCTGCTCGTCAACGGCGGCCTGGAGCGTCCGTATTATGGGCAGGGCGCGCCGACCCGCACCGCGCCGAACGGCTGGAGTCTGTGGGTTGGCGGTGGCGCGCCGGAGGCATTCCCCCACACCGACCGCATCCAGGTGCTGGACGGCGAAGTCTCGTGGAACGTCAAGCAGGGCTACACCGCCTTTACCGCGGCGGGCTATCAGCGCGTCAGCGGGCTGCAACCCGGCACGCGGCTGCGCGCCTCGGCGTCGGCCTGGGTCTACACCTGCAACGATACCAGTACATCTTGCATCATTCCGGATCCGCCCTATCGCCGCTCGGACCCGGCGGCGGGCGCGTCGGTTAAGGTGGGGATCGACCCGACGGGCGGCACGGACCCGCTGTCGCCGAATGTCGTCTGGTCGGGCAGCGCCGCTCCCTACGATCAGTGGGCGCAGCTCAGCGTGGTGGCCGAGGCGCGGGGTGACGCGGTGACCGTCTTCCTGTACATGACTCAGGCGCAAGGGCTGGCGCTGAATAACGTCTATTGGGACGGCGCGCAACTGGTGCGCACTGACGAAGCACCCACTTCGGGCACAGGTGGCGAGGGTGCTCCGCCGCCGGTCGTTCAGGAAGTGCCGTTTGTCGTGCCGCAGGGCGTGCGCCCGGACGGGAGCATCGTGCACATCATCCAGCAGGGCGACACGCTGTTCAGCATCGCCTATGCCTATGCCCAGTACGGCGTCACCCGCGAGTCGATCGCGGCGCTGAACGAGGGTATCACGCCGCGGACCGCACTGCTGGTCCCCGGCCGCCAGCTCATGATCTTGCCACCCGGATCGGTGGACCCGGTAACGGGCCGCTTGTTGAGCGACTCCGAGCGCGGCAGCATCACGCCGGTCCGGACGAGAACGGCGCCGGGCGGGCAGGTCGCCACACCGGTCCCGACCATCACGCCGCGCACCCCCGGCACGGGGATCCGGCGCCCGGTGACATCTACGCCGCGCCCGACCGCGCTGAGCACCAGCCCGGCGCTGCCGGCCGCGTCCGCCACGCCGACCGCGTCTCCGGCAGTGCAGGCAGCTGCTGCGTCCGCCACGCCAACCGCCACGCCGACCGCGACCGCCACGCTGCGCCCGACCGTCACCGCCAGCCCGACGGCGCAGGCGGTCGCTGCCGCGCCCGATCTGACCGCGGACACGGGCGCGCTGTGCGTGCGGGTCTTTGAGGATACGAATGAAAACGGTCGCCGCGACACGGGCGAACGTACGCTGCCCGGCGCGGAGATCGTTGTGATGCGCGGCGGTGAGCCACCGCGTACCTTGGCGGTGGCGGCGGACGATGATCCGCTCTGCGCCGATCTGCCGGCGGGCGCCTACGAGGTCAGCGCCACGCTGCCGGACGGCTACGGGCCGACCACACCGGACCGCGTGATGGTGACCCTGCTGAAAGGCGGGCAGGTGCTGTGGGACTTCGGCGCGCTTGAGGGCCGCGCACCGCGTGTGGCGGCGGACCTGGCACCCGTCGACGAATCCGTCGAGGTTATCGAACCGGGGGCGGTGGCGCCGCAGGTCAGCCTGGCACCCGAAGAGCGCCAGAACGTACAGTCGATGTTCGACCGTCTGTGGGAAAACAGCGCGCTGATCGTCCTGGGGCTGGCCGGCGTGGTCGGGCTGGGCAGCGCACTGCTGCTCGCGCTGCTGCGCGTGCTCACCCGTTGATCGGACGCGTCTCGCGCCGAGGGGACAGGTACGGCCGGGATGACACCCGGCCGTTTTGTGTGGCGCGTCCGCCGGAAAATAACGCGGGTTGGCGGCTTCTGCGCTAAACTCTGCCTATCGACAAGCAGAGGGAAGGCGGTTCGTATGGACAAAGCAGAACTGCTGCGCCGTGTGCATGAGGGGCGCGCGCGGCTCGAAGCTGCGCTGGCCGAGGTCCCCAGGGAGCAGTGGACGGAGCCGCAGCTTGACAACGGATGGTCGTTCAAAGACCTGATGGCGCACATCGGGTTTTGGGAGCGCCACGTGCACCGCATCTTGACCACGCTCCAGCGCGACGCGACGCTGGACCCGGCGTATGAAGCGACGATCGACGAGTTAAACGCGCGGGTTTTCCGCGAGAACCGCAACCGGTCGCTGGACGAGATCCTGCGCGACGAGCGCCAGGCGTATGAGGATGTGCTGGCGTTGATCGAAACCGCGCCGGACGCGGACCTGTTCGACCCGCACCGTTTCACCTGGACCAATGGCCGCCCATTCGTAGACTGGATCGAAGGCAACACCTACGGGCACTACGAGGAACACCTGGAACAGCTTGCCGCCAGCCGCGAAGGCTGACGACAGGAGCCGCATGGCAGGCCGTACCGGCAGCCGGACGGAGCGGGAGCGCACTCGGCGAGCGCGCTCCCGTTGTGATCGGTTACGGCGCGGGCCTCGCGCCTATTGCGAAGCGCTGACTTTCGGCGCCGCTTCGAGCAGCTTGAACGCCGGGCGCAGCGGATCAACCACGTTGGGGATGAGTAGCGCGTAGGATGCCTGCGGGTTCCCTTCCATGACGTGCTGCGCCGCCGAGAAATTGAGGTTCCACAGCACCATTACGCCCACATACGGCAGGTCCTGTGCGATCTCGAAGGCGCGCAGGATGTAATGCGCCTGCTGTTCTTGGGTGAGCCAGCCCAGGTAAGGCGGATCGACCGGGGGCGGGACCGGTGTCCCTTCCTCGTCCACGAACCCCTCGTACGTCCCCCACCCAAACTCGGTCGCCCACAACTGGCGGCCTGGGTCCCCGCTTTCCTGCATGATGCGGTGATAGTCTTCCAGCGTGTCGAGGAAGAACCAGGTGGGATCGTTGTCGTAGCCGTTCCCCGAGTTGGGGCAGCAGCGCGCGTCGGGCGGGTTGGCCGCGCCGTAGGGGTGAACACCGATGGCGATATTCTGATAGCGGGGATCAGCCAGCCCGGCAGCGTACATCTGGCGCAGGAAGGTGCGGTCGGCCACCGCCTGGACGCCGTCATTGATGCCGGTCGGCGCCAGCCCGGCGGTGACAATCGTCACGCTTCCGCCGCCCTCTCCGGCGCGGATAGCCTGATAAGCGGCATCAAACAGGCGCATATAGGCCGCGCCGCTCAGCTCGGCGCCGTTCCACTCGCGGCGTAGATTCGGCTCGTTCCAGACCTCGATCGCAGCGAAATAGGACCGGCCGGTCAGGTCCGTACGGACCTCGCTCATCAGCGTGGTGATGAAGGTCGCCAGGTCTTGCGGGTTGATGGGCGGGCCGTCTTCCTCGGCGGTCGCGCGCGCCCAGGCCGGTGCTTTGGCGATGCTCAGCATCACGTTGAAGCCGGCGGCGTGCGCGCCCTGTACAAAAACGCGATAGCGGT
>DYEN01000128.1 GCA_020725705.1 Anaerolinea sp. | reverse complement strand
GGTCGAGGATGCGCTGGTCGTTGGTGTAGGCGTGGATGGTGGTCATCAGGCCGCGCTTGATGGTGAAGGCATCATGCACGACCTTGGCGGCAGGCGCCAGGCAGTTGGTCGTGCACGAGGCGTTGGAGACGATGTGGTGCTTGGCCGAGTCGTACATGTTGTCGTTCACGCCCAGCACGATCGTCAGATCGACCTCGCCCTTGGCCGGGGCCGAAATGATAACCTTCTTGGCGCCGGCGTTGATGTGCGGCTGCACCTTCTCGCGGCTGCGGAAGACGCCCGTGCTCTCGATCACGATGTCCACGCCCAGATCGCCCCACGGCAGGTTGGCCGGGTCGCGCTCGGCCAGCCCTTTGACAACCGTCCCGTTGACCTTCAGGCCTTCACTCGTCACTTCAACCTCGCCGTCGAACGAGCCGTAGGACGAGTCGTACTTGAACAGGTGCGCCATCGTGGGGAGATCCCCCAGGTCGTTGAACGCGACGACTTCCAGGTCGTTGGGGTATTTCTCCATGATGATCTTCATGACCTGACGGCCAATGCGACCGAACCCGTTGATGCCTACGCGTGTTGCCATGGTCTGTACTCCTTACTGGTATGTCGGATATCCGAAGAGTTTGGGCCGAGCGCGCAGAGCGCGATCTGCCCGGTCGTACTCCCTTGCAGCGGGCGGCCTGCTAGCCTGCTGCGAGCGACTCGCGCTGAGCCGGCGGGCCGGCCTCGGCGCGCCCGTAGACCGCGAACAGCGCCTGGGCCAGCTTCTGCGGATCGTGGCGCCAGGGCTGTTCGGCGCTGGTCAGGTCCGCCCAGTGGATCTGGTATTGCTCAAGGATCGGGTCATCGGTTCCGGGCCGGACGTAGTGCGTGTGCTTGCCGGCGTTCTTCGTTGGATAGCTGTTGTTGGCGATCACCGTCTGAAAAACGCCGGGGCCGACGTGCGCTTCAATGGCCCGCACATGGTCTGCCACCGTGTAGCCGTCCGTCTCGCCAGCCTGGGTTGCCACGTTGCAAACATAGACGCAGCAGGCGCCGCTGGCGCGCACGGCTTCGACGATTCCCGGAACGAGCAGGTTCGGCAGAATACTGGTGTAGAGACTGCCTGGCCCGATCACGATCAGATCCGCGCCAAGAATCGCCCGAATCGCCTCAGGATAGGCGCGGATCCGGTCCGGGTGCAGAAAAACGCGCTCGATCTTACCACCTGACCCTGGAATCTGCGATTCACCTGTCACGCGCCGCAGCCGGGTTTCGCCGGGGATGCGAACCTCGGCCATCAGGACGACGTCATCCTGCAAGGTCGAAGGCAGCACCCGGCCCTCAATCGCCAGAACTTGCCCGGTTTCGGCCAGCGCGCGGTCCATGCTTCCGGTGATGTCGGCCATCGCGGTGAGGAACAGGTTGCCGAACGTGTGCCCGCCCAGGCCACCCGCAGCGAAGCGATACTGGAAGAGGTGCGTCATCAAGTCTTCGTCGTTGGCCAGCGCGGCGATGTTGTTGCGCAGATCGCCGGGCGGCAGCACGCCCAGTTCGCGCCGCAGCCGCCCGGAACTGCCCCCGTCATCGGCTGCGGTGACAATGGCGGTGATGTTGCCGGTATAGTGCTTCAGCCCGCGTAGGACGCCCGGCAGGCCGGTTCCCCCGCCGATGGCGACGACCTTCAGGCCCCGCTGGCGCCGGCTGTGCGCATACATCACATCGATCAGCGATTCGTGGCGGCGCAGCGCAAAGGGGGCCATGATCGAGCGGTTAAGCTGGTAGAGGGCAACGACCACCGCCGCCACACCCAGCACGATTGAGATGGTGACGCGCGCCCAGGGCGACAGAAAGCGCAGAGTGACCAGGGTCAGCAGGGGGGGATAGTCCGATGAGCGCACAAGTGTCAGAATGATCTGGGCCACGCCCAGACCGAGCAAGGTGATACCGATCATAAGCAGCACCAGCCAGCGCTTGAGGTGCAGGCCCGGCGTCAGCCATTTGCGCATCGTGTGACGTTGGTGCTGCATTGAACGGAAGTCCCTCGCACCGTGCAACTGCGAGCCGTCGGAACGACTCATTGACCCGGCAGCTATCGGTCCCGATCTCGCCCAGGAATTGTAGCGTGAGCGGGCGATTTTTCCATACTCTAAATGGCAGTGAAATCGGCGCCGAGAGTCACTTGACGCCTGGGGCCGGCGTGTTACAACTATGCCGATGCCCACATCTGGCATGCTACGGAGAGGACGGTGACTCGATGGCGAACTTCGATTTAACGCGGCAGATCGCGACGGAGCAGGGAGGCAAGATCCTGTTGCTGGTCATGGACGGCCTGGGTGGCCTGCCGATGACGCAAGGCGGCCTGACCGAGCTGGAAGCGGCTCGCACGCCGAACCTCGACCGGCTCGCGCGGGAAGGCAGCTGCGGGCTGAGCATCCCGGTGGCGCGCGGCATCGCGCCGGGCAGCGGCCCCGCTCATCTGGCTCTATTCGGCTACGACCCGCTGGTGTACGAGATCGGCCGAGGGGTGCTGGAAGCTACGGGGATCGGGTTGGAAGTCAACCCCGGCGATGTCGCGATTCGCGGCAACTTCTGTACGGTAGACGAGCAGGGCCTGATCACCGATCGACGCGCAGGGCGCATCTCGACCGAGGAAGGCGCCAAGCGTGTCGCGCTGCTGCGCCAGATCGAGATTCCGGGGGTTACGATTGACATTGAGATCGCCAAAGAATACCGCTTTGCGATGGTTCTGCGCGGCGAAGGGCTGAACGCCGCGATTGCGGACACGGATCCGCAGCGCACCGGCGTCGCGCCGTTGCCTGCTCGGGCGCTCGACCCGGCGGCGGAGTACACGGCCGGCTTGGTGAATCAGTGGCTGGCTCAGGCGCGCGAGGTGCTGCGCGGCCAGGAACCGGCCAATATGGCGACGCTGCGCGGCTTCGCTATGGAACCGGGGCTGCCGAAATACCGCGATGTGTATAAGCTCAAGGCGGCGTGCGTGGCGGTCTACCCGATGTACAAGGGCGTTGCCAAGCTGGTGGGCATGGACGTCATCCCGACGACGGCGCACGACACCACGCGCGACGAATTCGAGCATGTCGCGCGCATCTGGAACGACTACGATTTTGTCTTCTGCCACATCAAATACACCGACAGCCGGGGCGAAGACGGCAACTTCGATGCCAAGGTGAAGGTGATCGAGGAAGTGGATGAGGCGCTGCCGATTCTGCTGGACCTGAAACCGGACGTGCTGATTGTTACCGGCGATCACTCGACTCCGGCGAAGTACCGCGCGCATAGCTGGCACCCGGTCCCCACACTGCTTTGGGCGCCGGAGACGCATATGCCGGATCGCGCACAGTCCTTCGGCGAGCGTGAGTGTATGGGTGGGGCGCTGGGCCAGTTCCCGGCGGTCGATCTGATGATGCTGGCGCTGGCGCACGCCAAGCGGCTGGGCAAGGTTGGCGCCTAGCGCGTGCACAGTTGTGCAGGATGATGCGGGGTCCCTGGGACCCCGTTTTCGTCCACCGAAGCGATGGAAGAAGGCGTATGGCATCCGGAACGCTCGTACTGCTTCGTCATGGGGAATCGGTCTGGAATCTAGAGAATCGTTTTACCGGCTGGACCGATGTGCCGCTCACCGCGAAGGGGCGGGCCGAAGCGCGGGCTGCTGCGGAGAAGCTGGCCGGCTTTCGCTTCGATTACGTGTTCTCGTCGGCGCTGGTGCGCGCCCAGGAAACGCTTGAGATCATTTTGGATGTTCTGGGTCAGCGAGACGTAACGGTTGTCTACAACGAGGCACTCAACGAGCGGCATTACGGTCTTTTGCAGGGGTTGAACAAGGCGAAGACCGCCGAAAAGCTGGGG
>DYEN01000127.1 GCA_020725705.1 Anaerolinea sp. | reverse complement strand
TGTGTTGGTGCTACGCGATTTGCCTGCTGTGATCTCGCCACCTCTTCGCTATGCGGTGCAGATGCGCCTGACCGTCGCCGCGCCGCCGCAACCCCCGACCGAGCAGACCGCGACGCCCTACGAAGACACGGCCTATGTTCCCTGGCTGGCATCCGAGTATGTCGTGGTTAACATGCCGGCGTGGATCACAAGCGATTCGTTCGCCGGGCAGGTGAGCCAGGTGCTGTCTGACGAAGGATACGGCATCACTGGCGAAGACCTGGCCGGCGCGTTTGCGGCGGACGGGCTGCGCAGCATCCTGACGCTGTACGTGCGGTGGGATGATCCGGACGAAATCATTGCGATCGCGCGTGCGGCCGTCGCGGTGCTGCAGACGCGCAACCAGGACTATTTTCCGCAGTTTGGCGGTCAGCCGGTGAGTGTCGTCCCGCTGGACGCGATCGCCGCCCGACAGGTGGCACCGCCGATCACGGACCGGCTGGCGCCGCTGATCAAGGTGGTGGTTGGTCTGGCGGCGGGGGTGGTGCTGGCCGTGCTTGCGGAATATCTCGACCGCACCGTGCGCACCCGCGCCGATGTTGAGTCGCTCGGCGTGCCGGTGATCGCCACCATCCCGCGCCGGCGGCGCCTGCCCACGCGCAGTCGGCGATGAGCCGGTGATTGGTGGGCGGCAGCCTGATACGTGATCCCATTACGCGCAGACCGCTGGTATAATAGCCGCGATCTGCGCCCGTGAAGCTGGTACAGCAGGAACGGTCTCCAATGGATTTGTCCTATTATGTTCGATTGCTCGTGCGCCGCGGCTGGATCATCGTGCTGGCGGTGGCGATCACGGCAGGGGCCGCGTATGCGTTGAGCAAGGCGCAAACCCCCGTTTACCGCGCGACGCAGCGCGTCCTGATGCAGCCGGCGCGCAATGACTTCGGCCTGACCGAGACACTGCGTATCCTGTTGCGAAGCTGGGTCGTCTTTCTGGACACGCAACAGAAGGCGCAGGAAGCTATCGATCGCCTCAACCTCGACATGACCGCCGGGGACCTGATGCGTTATACCACCATTAGCTCGGACCCGACGCAGCTCACCGTGCAGATCGACGTCGACATGCAGGATGGTCCATTGGCGGCGCGTATCGCGTATGAGCTTGGAGTTCTGCTCAAGGAATATCGGGACCAGGCGAACCGCGATCTGAACCGCCAGGACCGCATTGATGCAATCGTGCTCGACCCGGCGACCTACGGGCTGTACCGTCCGCGCACCGCGGTTAATACCATGGCCGGCGGTGTGCTCGGCCTGCTGCTGGGCGGCGCGGTGGTTTTTGTACTGGAATACCTGGAGTCGAACGTGGTTCGCCGCCAGGAGGATGTGGAGCGCTTTCTCGATCTGCCCGTTCTGGCCGCGATTCCTTCGGATAATATCCGCTCGTGAGGTGGCGCCATGCCCGATCCAAACCTGATCACGCTGACCGATCCGCGCTCGCCGGTGGCGGAAGCCTATCGCACGCTGCGTACCAACCTGATGTTTTCCAGCGTCGACCGGGCGATTCGCGTGCTGGTGGTGTCGTCCGCCGTGCCGGGCGAGGGAAAGAGCACCGCGGCAGCCAATCTGGCCGTCACGCTGGCGCAGAGCGGGCAGCGCACGCTGCTGGTCGACTGCGACCTGCGCAAACCCAGCCAGCACCTGTTGTGGGGCGTGCCGAACGAGCAGGGTCTGACCACGATGCTGTTGGAGACAGGGGCGCGCGATCGCCCGCCGCTGCAGCCGACGGCCCTGGATTCGCTCTCGCTTCTGACGAGCGGGCCGCTGCCCCCGAACCCCGCGGACGTGATCGGTTCGCGCCGGATGGAAGAGGTGATCGCGACGCTGCGCGAGCAGGTCGATTATATCGTCTTTGACGCGCCGCCCGTGCTGGCAGTGACCGACGCGGCGCTGCTTGCCCTGAAGACCGACGGGCTGCTGCTGGTCCTGCGCGCGGGCGTCTCGCGCCGCGATCAGACGGCGCGCGCCAAGCAGGAACTCGAGCGTGTAAATGTCCCCCTGATCGGGGCGGTCCTGCTGGACGCGCCGCGCGATGCGTCTGTGCGCGCTTACTATTCGAACTGAAGGCGAGGAGGAGTCTCGATTGAAGGGTCTGGTGCTAAGCGGTGGCAAGGGTACCCGGCTGTATCCGCTGACCTACACGCGTGCCAAACAGTTGATCCCGGTTGCCAACAAGCCGATTCTTATCCGTGTGATCGAGGCGATCCGCGACGCGGGCATTACGGAGATCGGGATCGTCACCGGCGACACCGCGCCGGAGATCCAGGAAGCGGTTGGGGATGGTTCGCGGTGGGGCGCGCAGGTGACGTATATCCCCCAGGAGGCGCCGCTCGGACTGGCGCACGCGGTCAAGATCTCGCGTGATTTTATCGGCGACGATCGCTTTGTGATGTTTCTGGGCGACAACGTGATCCAGGGCGGGATCAGCCCGCTGATTGCCGATTTCGCGCATCACCCCGAATGGAACAGTCAGATTGTCCTGACCACCGTCGAGCACCCCGAACAGTACGGGGTGGCCGAACTGACGCCAGATGGGCGCATCGCCCGGCTGATCGAAAAGCCCAAGCAGCCGCCGTCTAATCTGGCGCTGGTGGGAATCTACATGTTCGACCATCACATCTTCCAGGCGACCGAGGAAATCAAGCCGTCGTTCCGCGGCGAGCTGGAGATCACAGACGCGATCCAGTGGTTGATCGATCACGGCTACAGCGTTTTTCCGCACATCCACAAAGGCTGGTGGATCGATACCGGGCGCCCGGACGACATGCTGACCGCCAACAGCTTGGTCCTGGACGAGCTGCGGCCCGAAATTCTTGGCACGGTGGACGCTTCCTCGCTGGTGGACAGCCGCGTCACGGTGGAGCGGGGTGCCGAGATCATCAACAGCGTCGTACGCGGCCCGGCGATCATCGGGGAAAACACGCGGATCGTCAACAGCTATGTGGGGCCGTTCACCAGCGTCTATCACGATGTGGTGATCGAAAACAGCGAGATCGAGCGCAGCATCGTGCTGGAGCACAGCATCATCCGCGATCTGCCAACCCGCCTGCACGACAGCCTGATCGGACGCCATGCCGTAGTGGGTGTGAGCGGCGTGCGCCCCAAAGCGATCAAGATCCACCTCGGCGACTATAGCCGTCTGGAACTGATCTAGCGAACGCGCATGATGACTCATTCACCTCTGCGACCGATCCGGTTGATCGTCACCGACCTCGACGGCACGCTGCTGAATTCCGCTCACGAGATCTCGCCACGCACCGAGGCGGCGATCCGGGCGGCGCAGGCGTGCGGCGTCGCGTTCACCGTGGCGACGGGCAAGACGTTTCCTTCGACCACAGCCCTGATCGAGCGTTTTGGCATCCGGCTACCGGTTATCTGCGGCAACGGCACCAGCGTGCACGCGCCGACCGGCGAGGTGCTGTTTGAGGACCCGATCCCGGTTGACCTGGCGGTGGAAGCAGTGCGCTTCGCCGAGGCGCATGGTATGACGCCGGTGGTCTACGTCCGGGGTGGGCTGGTGACATCTCGCCGGGATGATAACGTTGACGAGTTGATCGCCCATCACGAACCTGAGCCGGAGGTTATTCCCAATCTGGTGGATGCCCTGCGTAACAGCCACCGACCGCACAAGATCATCCTCATGCACCGCGATCGCGAGCGGGTTGTCGCTTTTCAGCATCTGCTCGAAGAACGCTTCGGCGAACGGGGGCAGGTGGTACGCTCCGGGCTGGCGTCGGTGATCGAGCTGCTGCCGCGCGGCGTGTCGAAAGCCACCGCTCTGCGCGTGATTCTGGACCGAAGCGGGTATCGCGCCGACGAGATGATCTGCTTTGGTGACAACTGCAACGATCTACCCATGATCCAGATGGCCGCTGTGGGTGTGGCGATGGGAAATGCGCCCGCCGACGTGCGTGCCGGGGCAGATTTCGTAACCGCGAGCAATGATGAAGATGGTGTGGCGCTGGCCCTGGAGCGCTTTGTCCTCGCGCCCATGTCACAAGCCTGAGCCATTCCCGACCGGACGTGTGATGAAGGAGCAGGCATGAAAAACATCCTGGTAACAGGCGGAGCGGGTTTCATCGGGAGTGCTTTCGTGCGCCGCATGGTGGCGAAGTACCCACAGTACACCCTGATCGTGTTCGACAAACTGACCTACGCAGGCAACCTGGACAATCTGCTGCCGGTGAAGGACGCGCCGAACTATCGCTTCGAGCGGGGCGATATTGCCGACCGCGCTGCGGTGCAGCGTGTCTGCGAGCAGTACGCCATCGATGCGATCGTCAACTTCGCCGCGGAGTCCCACGTGGACCGCTCGATTCTGGAGCCGGATGCCTTCATCAATACCGATATTGTGGGGGTGTACGTGTTGCTCGACGTGGCGCGGCAGCTTGGTATTCCACGCCTGCATCATGTGAGCACGGACGAGGTCTACGGGTCGATCGAAGAAGGCTTCTTCCGCGAGACCGATCCGCTGCAACCAAACAGCCCCTATGCGGCCAGCAAGGCGGGCGGGGAGATGATGGTGCGCGCCTATCACGTCACCTACGGGCTGCACACCACCGTGACGCGCGGCAGCAACACGTTTGGTCCGTACCAGTACCCGGAGAAAATCGCCCCGTTCTTCATCACCGAGGCCATCGACGACCGCCCGTTACCGCTCTACGGCGATGGGATGCAGGTACGCGACTGGCTCTACGTGGACGATCACGCCGAGGCGATTGAGGTCGTGTTGCTCCACGGCACTCCAGGCGAAGTCTACAACGTTGGCGGGGAGCATGAACTGCACAACATCGAGGTGACGCGCTTTATCCTGGAAACTCTGGGGAAGCCGGAAAGCCTGATCCGCTACGTGGCCGACCGCCCCGGCCACGACCGACGCTATGCCCTCACGAACGACAAGATCCGGCGCGAACTGGGCTGGGAGCCGCAGCACACGTTCGAGGACGCAATGCGCTCGACCATCGCCTGGTACCGGGAGAACGAGTGGTGGTGGCGTAAGATCAAGACGGGCGAGTATCTTGAATTCTACAAAATGCAGTACGCGGAGCGGCTGGCGAACGCGCAGCAGCACGGCGGTGCCTAGCTGGCGACACCGGATCGCCCACCCGTGATTACACACCGCGCGCTGAGGACGTGCGGTGTTGTTTTCCCGCAGTCTTACAGGCGGGGCAGTGGCTGCAGCAGGCTGCTGTCGTCGCGCACGGCGAGACCCATCACTGCCTCGTTCGGGTAATGGGCCAGGTTGGGGAACAGGCCCAGCACAAACCCGTCGAAATCGGTACGCAGAAGTCCGTCGCCACCCCCGACGGGCCTGCCGAAGATATCCACCATCTGCGCCACCGGGTCGCCGCGCCGTACGCGGTCGCCCGGCCGCACCAGGTGATAGACGATGCATGCCTCGGTCACACGGGGATGCTGCATACGCCGCACCGGATAGCCGAGGTCCAGCACAGGCACGTCGCGGATTGGCTCGGGCGGATCGGGCAGCATCCCCGCCCAACGCATGACGTTGCGAATCCCGGCAAGCGCGGCTTCGACATGCCGCACGTTGACGATATGCTGACCGCCCAGTTCGACCGTGGCGGCGGGGATGCGCGCCGTGTTCAGCGCCGCGCCGCTCACCGATCGGTGAAGCTGCAGCTTGATGTACTGATCGGATACATACTCGTTGACGACCGTCAGGCCCATCGCCTGGAGCATGGCGCCGACCCGGTCGTGCAGTTTGCGCGCGATGCCTTTTTCGCGGTTGTCGCGGTAGAAGACCGGGTCGCGAAAGGCAAACGGAATCGAACTGGTGCCGTAGTTGTGCAGATCGATCAAATAGTCGGCTGTGGCGGCGATGCGCTCGAAGAGGCGGGCATAGGCGGTTTCGAGCGCCGAGGGATAGGTCGCATCGCTCTCATCGATCGTGCCGGCCAGCGCGGGGAACAGCCGGTTCGGGTCCTTGCCGTACAGATAATACGGACTGCGCTCGTGCGTGCGCAGTCCGGCAGGGTTCAGGGTGGGGATCGCGACCAGCGTGCCGGTCAGGCGTTCCACCAGATCAGGCGTAATCAGGCGATGAATCACCGCCATGCCGTCGAACTCGCCGCCGTGGATATTGCCGGTGACCCACAGAACCGGGCGCGAGCCTTGCTTGCCCTGGGCGATGATGATGGGGAAGGTGTCGAAACCACCGGTCGGCAGCGGGACCGCCTCGAAGGTGCCATAGGCGACGGTGCCGGGCTGGCTGTGGGCGCTTCCGATGTGCAGGGACGTGTTCATGGTGTGCTGTCCTGGCGTCGGTTGTTCCCGGTATGCGGCTAAATCTGCTGTTTGGCGAGCGCGTTGGCCAGTTGCGCGCTAACCAGCTCCAAAACCATCACATGCTGCTCGGTGATGCTGTGTTCTTGTGCGCGGCAGGCCAGCAGCACGCCAAAGCGCAGGCTGATCCCAACCGGCACGGCTGCCCCGGCAGCCAGGTGTCCTTGCGCGATCAGCGGGTGGTTGGGCGTGTCTGCCGGGCCGACCACGCGGCTCTGGCCCGATTCGGCAACCCAGCCGAGCAGCGACCCGGCCATCGCGATCGACGGCGGCGCATTGCCGGTCAAGTGCGGCGGACCGGCCTGGCTGCTGAGCGACAGGGTGGGCGGTGTGGTGGGAACAAGCGCGTAATAGGCCACGTAGTCATAGCCCATCTCTGCGATCGCTTCCACGGCGGCCTTCTGCTTGCCGGGCGCGGCCCCTGCCCGTCGCAACTGCTGCGCGATGGTGCGCACGGCGGGAAAGGCGTCGGTGCGCAGAGTCTCTAGCTGGCGCTCTTCGGCCAGGCGCTTGATGCGTTTGAGCAGGTCATCGTTTTCGAAGGGGTTGATCGACACGTCGTCCGCGCGGCCCGGCGTGCTGAAATCCGCCCCCTCGTCCACCAGCAGGATGAGTAGGCGCGGAAAGGTCTGGCGCAGCTCCGTGATGAGCGCATAGGCATCGCACAGGGCGTGATCGAGCACCAGAATATCGGCGCGCCGCTGGGACTGCGCCAGAAACGTGCGTACGTCGGCCTGCTCGGTCACCAGGCTGAGCCGGATGAGCGGATCGCGCGACAGAACGTCGCGGTAGCGCGATAGCGCCGCCGGCGCGACTGCCGCAAGCACATGGATGTGAGGCGCTTCGGCCATGACGGTCCAATCGCGTCGTAGGGGGCCGGTAAACGGTTCTGATTATAGGGGCGCCGCTGCCGATGTGCCAGTCACGGCGCGGGGCAGGGCGTCAGTCGTCCGGGCCGCGCGGAGACGATGCTGGATGTTGCGCCATCCGCCGCTGCGTCATGGCTGGCGCGGCAGCGGGCGTGCTGCGTCCGCCGCGCAGGAGCAAGGCGGCAGCGAAGGCGGCCAGGGCGACGCCGGCACCGATGAGCTGCATCTCGTTGATTACTTTCATCGCCGCTGACATCGACGCATTGACGGCGGTCTGAACCCGGTCGTCTGCGCCGCTGCCCTGATACCGCGCCACCAGCGTGTCAAAGCGATTCAACGAGTAAATGGTCAGGGATGAGATCGCGACGGTCATGCCGATCAGGCGCAGATTTAAGATCAGGCCGGATGCAATGCCGCGCTCATCTTCGTGCACGTCGTTCAGCGCGGCAGTGCTGATCGGCGAGATGGTGAGGCCCAGCCCGATCCCGATCAGTGCCATATGCGCGCCCATGATCCAGTATGAGGTCTCCACGTCCCACAGCGTACCGGTCAGGATGAAACCGGTCATGGCTGCCAACAGGCCGAGCGCCGTCGGCCAGCGGTAGCCGAGGCGGTCGCTCAACCACCCGCCGGGCATGGCGGCGAGCGCCATCGGCACAGTCAGTCCGGATAGCAGCAACCCGGCAATGTACGCCGCTTCCTGGATCTGATCGCTCGTTGGCGTATCAACGCGGAAGTTGACCAGAAGGGGGGCACTGACCAGCCCGATCGCCAGACAATAACCGACCAGCAGGTTGGTGAGCGCTGCGGACGCGAAGTTGCGGCTGCGGAACATGCTCAGGCGGATGAGCGGGACGGCCACGTGCCGCTCAACCCACAGAAACAGCCCAAAGGCAGCCAGACCGGCCAGCAGGAAATAGATGTTCCGGCCGGTGCCGGCCTGCTCTAGCTCTTCCAGGCTGGTGGCGGTGGCGGCTGCTTCCGGACTGGTTCCCAACCCGACGTTCAGCCCAATGAGCGCCAGCGCGATCAGCAGCGTACCGACCAGGTCAAAACGCCCCGCTGTGCGCTGCTGCGGGACGCTTTTCAGCACCCACCACGCCGCAACCAGCGCCACCAGGCTGATCGGGATGTTGAGGATAAACAGGGTTTCCCATGACGGCTTGCTGATGCTCAGCCCGATCTGCTGTGCAGCGTCCACGACGCGGTTGCCGTGCTGCCCGAAGAAGCGAACCATCACGCCGCCGTAGAGGTGGCCCAGCACCCAGCCCAGCGTATCAACCGCGCCCACCAGCCCCAGTGGCTTGGCCCGGCGCGCCGGAGGGAACATGTCGCCGACCAGCGCCAGCGTAACGGGCACCATCGCTCCCGCGCCGAGTGCCTGGATGATCCGCCCGGTGATGACGAGATACAGGTGACGCTCCTCAAGGCGAGGGGGGCGCTGGCCGAGCACGACGTTGTAGAAGCGCGCGATCCAGCCGTTGACAAGCGTGCTGTCGTAGGCCGTCACCAGATAGGAACCAAGCATGAAGACGATCAGACACGCGATATACACCGCACGCCGCCCGATCAGGTCGGACAGGCGACCGGTGAACGTCATGCTGATCGCATACGCCAGTAGATAGCCGCTGACCGCCCACGACGCCTGGTCGAGGTACTCCTTGACCGGCAGGTTCAGGCTGAGGATGACTTCGGGCAAGACGGCGGAAATGATCGTCAGGTCCAGCGCACCGATGAAGACCGGCAGGCAGACGATCAGCAGAATCAGCCACGGCGAGTGACTGCGCGTGGCACCGGGCACTCCGTCATTCATTGCCGTCTTGATCACCGAGTTCCGGCGCGGTTATCGTGATTTCCTGATTATAGTCGAGCACGCTGATCTGCCAACGTGTTGGCTCTGCGCCCTCTTCGGCATCCGCCGGGAGCGGCTCTTCCATCACGATCTGCTCGACCCAGTTGCCGTCGGTCAGCAGGTAGATGTCCAGACTGACCTCGCCGTCTCGGGTCCCGATCAGGCCGAAAGTCAGCGTGTAGACGTCCTGCGCGTCGATGATGCCGGTCAGGTGATGCACCGGCACACCGTCCAGATCCGTCCGCCCGACCAGTTCCAGGTTTCTCACGCGCGCCAGCGCGCTGGGGATGCCCGTTTCTGGCGCGAGTAGATCGGCCGGCGAGAACCCACCGATAACCTCTTCTTGCACCCAGTTTCCCTGCGTCAAGAGATCGCTGCGCATGTACTGATCGCTGCCAAGCGCCACCAGCTCGGTGCGGGTGACCGCATCGGCCACCTTGATGTCGATGGCCGCCTGAAGGCGGTCGGGTGCGACGAATGTGCCCCGCGCGTACTCGAAGTAAACCGGTATTTCCTCGGGCAGCGTGATGTCGCCGACCTTGATTTTGACCGGCAGGCCGCGGACGGAGATTTCAATGACAAACGAGCTTGCAGACGCCAGCTTGTCGATGGCGTCGGTCAGCAAAGCATGCGGATCTGGCGACGGGGTGGGGTCGCTTTCATTTCCATTTCCGTTGCACGCACCGAGCGCCGCTGCGAGCGCGACAAGCGCCACAGCCAGCGCGGCCAACCGGTGAGATAGACGCATGGACGCTGTCTCCAGACTTAACGAAGGCCAGAGTTGCCTACCACCCTAATACGATAGAGTTATAACAAGCGTTGCGAGTTTGCGGCGACATTTGACGTCGGCCGGTTTGGTGGTGCGCCGCCGCTTTGTCTTTGTCTATGACTGTTCGCCGATGGCGTGTGTGTTGGCCGGCGAGCGTGACCGCCCGAGACTGTCGATGACGGCGGCTACCAGGTCATAGCGCCCGAACGCGGGCATCAGGTACACGCCCTGAGCGAGCGGTTGCAGCGCCCGCAGCAATTCTTGCGCAATCCGCACGCCTTCGTACGGTGACTCATCGCCTGCCGCCGCGATCCGCTCCCGGATGTGGGCCGGAATTTCGATGCCGGGCACTTCGTTGTGCAGGAAGGCCGCGTGCCGCGCACCGTAGAGGGGCAGAAGGCCAACCAGAATGGGCAGCGTCAGTGGGCCGTAGTGCGCCGCGTAGGCGTCGTGGAAGCGCTCGAGTACGGCAACGTCAAAGGTGGGCTGGGTCAGGGCGAAATCCGCTCCGGCCTCGATCTTCTTGTGGAGCAGCTTGACTTCGTGGTCCACGTCGCGGGCGTTGATGTTGAGCGCGCATCCGACCTGGAACGACGTTGGCTGACCGATCGAGCCACCTGCCTGATCGATGCCGTTGTTGAGGTTGTGCTTGATGAGCCGGATCAGCGCCGAGGGGGCGATGTCATGAGTGTCGAACGAGTCCGGATAGTCTCCGATGACCGTTGGGTCGCCCATGACGACAAACACGTTGCGCACATTAAGCGCGTGCGCCGCCAGCAGATCGCCCTGGACGCGCAGCAGGTTGCGCCCGCGCGTGGGGAAGTGCAGCACGGTCTCGACCCCGACGTGCTGCTGAATGAGATGGCAGACCGCCCAGGGACTCATGCGCATCCGCGCCATAGGGCTGTCGGAGACGTTGATCACGTCCACACCTGCCTCGCGGAGCAGCTCCGCCGAGGCGATGACCTTCTGCGCCGTGAAGCTGCGGGGCGGTGGCATCTCGACCGTAACCACAAAGCGGCCGCGCGCAAGCTTGCGCGCCAGCTCGGTTGGCTGTTCGGGGACTTCTGCGACGGCTTGCTCGGTCAGGTCGCGCACGGCGACCAGGCGCGGTCCGTGACGCTGCGGATCATCGAGCGCGCTGCGCATCGCCCGGATGTGGTCGGGCGTGGTCCCGCAACAGCCGCCGATGATACACGCGCCCGCTTCTTTAAAGGCCAGCGCGTAATCGCCGAAATAGTCCGGCGTGGCGGGGTACATCACGCGCCCGCCCACCATCTCCGGCCAGCCGGCGTTGGGGACGACTGACAGCCGCGCTTCGGGTGCAGCGCGGTGCATGGTCTGCAAAATCCGCAGGAGCTGTGCCGGTCCGCCACTGCAGTTAACGCCGATGACGTCGGTCTGGAGATCCGCCAAGGCGCGAGCCACCTGCGCGGGCGTATCACCGAGTGCGGTCCGGTCGTCGCGGTTGAACGTCATCTGAGCGACGATCGGGATATCCGGCTGATGCGCGCGGGCAGCCTGAACCGCCAGCGCAATCTCATTCAGATCGGTGAACGTCTCGAACAGCAGGAGGTCGGCGCCGGCTTCGATCAGCGCGCCGGTCTGGATGGCGAACGCATCCAGTGCCTCTTCGGGTGTCAGGCGGCCAAACGGCGCCAGCCGACGGCCCAGCGGCCCTACCGAGGCAGCGACGTAGACGTTGTCGCGGCCCGATGCCTCGATGGCCTGGCGGGCCAGCTCGACCCCGCTCCGGTTGATCTCGGCGCAGCGATCCTGCAAATCGCACGCCCCCAGCTTGAAGATATTGGCGCTGAAGGTGTTGGTCTCCAGGATCTCGGCACCGGCTTCGAGGTAAAGCCGGTGAATGCGCGCGACCGCTGCCGGGTCGGTCAGGTTGAGCAGGTCGAAGCAGGTGTCGATCGGCAGGTTCTCGATGGCGTGAAGCATGGTGCCCATCGCGCCGTCGAGCAGCAGCACCCCCTGATCGAGCCGCTGGCGGAATGGAATGGTTGGCATGAGTCTCCCGCTTTACCTCACGCGTCGGCTAGTTGTTCGGCGCGAGAAATGCCCACACTATAGTATTTCGCCGCCGGGTGGTGCACGACGATCGCTGCCGTCGACTGCTCCGGCACAAGCTGATAGGCGGCGGTCAGCGTCATACCCAGCTTTTCCTCTGCCGGCAGCAGGCGAAAGACGGTCAGGTGATCGCTCAGATCAGGGCACGCCGGATAGCCCCAACTATACCGCTTCCCTCGCTCAACCGGAATACCCAGTTCGCGGTTGATATAGCGGTGTATATAGGTGGCGGTCGCTTCCGCTGCCTGGACGGCCAGACCATGGAAGAAGTACGCTTCGGTGTAGGCATTGGCTGCTTGCAGCGCGTCGAACTTTTCCGTTGCGCGCTCGCCTACGGTCACCACCTGCAAGGGGCAGACGTCGACCTGATCGCCGTCCACCGGCGCGAAGTAGTCCGCGAGACACAGATGCTCGCCGTAAGGCTGGCGCGGGAAACTGAACCGCGCGATCTCCACCCGCAAGCCGTCGGCGCCGTACAGGTCGGGGTCGTACAGGATCAGATCGTTGCCGTCGGACTGCGCGGGGAAGTACCCGTACACGGCGCGCGGGGTTAGCGAGCCATCGGCCAGGGCTTCCCGCTTCATACGCACCAGACGCGCTTCATATTCCGCCTGCAACCGCTCCCATTCCTCGCCGTGCGCGTTGCGGGCACCCCAGTTGAGGCGGAACAACTCGGGCCGGTGGATGAAGGGAAAAACCGATTCGAGCGGGATATCCAGCACGGCCCGCGTGCCCCAGAACGGCGGTTGCGGGATGTCCGGCGCCGGCTCGACGGTCGAGATGCGATCGTCGCGCCGGCGCTCGCGGACAGCAGGGGCGGGCCGGTTCAGCTCGCGGCGCGCTTCTTCTTCGATCCGCGCCAGCAGGACCGGGCGCCGAGTCTCGTCGACAAGCTGATCCGTCACTTCCAGCCCTTCGAACGCGTCCTTGCAGTAGAACACGCCGGGCGCATACGGCTCGCCGCTGTCTTCCAGGAACAGGATGCGCCGCCCAAAGGACCGGTTGATCGCCGCGCCGCCGATGATCACCGGGAAGTTCAGCCCGCGCCGCGCCAGTTCGTTGACGATCAGCGGCATCTGCTTTGAGGTGCTGACCAGCAGCGCGCTCAGCCCGATGGCGTCGGCGTTGTGCTGCTGGGCCGCCTCGATAATCACATTGGCGGGAACCTGCTTGCCCAGGTCGTGGACGGTGTAACCGTTGTTGCTCAGGATCGTGCGCACCAGGTTCTTGCCGATGTCGTGCACGTCCCCGTAGACGGTCGCCAGCACGACCGTGCCCTTGCTCGTCCCTTCCTTGCGCTCCAGGAAGTTCTCCAGGTACGACACGGCTTTTTTCATCACCTCGGCGCTTTGCAGCACGAACGGCAGAATCAACTCGCCCGCGCCGAACTTATCGCCGACTTCTTTCATTGCCGGCAGCAGCACGTTGTTCAGCACGCCAACCGCATCCTGGTGTTCCAGGCAGGCGTCGATCAGAGCCTCGACACCTTCTTTCTTGCGGTGGACGATCTGCCAGTGGAGTGCCTCTTCGGGCGTCATGTCGGCGGTCGGGTCGGCCTGTTCGTGTCCACCCAGGGCGACGTCGTGCTCTTCGAAATACGCGATGAATTCCGCCAGCGCGTTCGGGTGCTCGTTGAAAATGAGCGCGTCCGCCAGCCTGCGCTGCTCGGCGGGGATCTCGGCGTAGGGGGTGATGTGCGCCGGGTTGACGATCGCCATATCCAGGCCGTGCTCGACGGCGTGATAGAGGAAAACGCTGTTGAGCACCGCGCGCGCCGCCGGGCTGAGACCAAAGCTGACGTTGCTCACGCCGAGCGAGGTCAGGACACCGGGCAGCTCGGCCTTGATGCGCCGGATGCCTTCCAGCGTCTCGATGCCGCTGCGGGCCATCTCCGGATCGCCGGTCGCCAGGGTGAACGTGAGCGCGTCAAAGATCAGGTCGCCGGGCGCCAGGCCGTATTCGTTGACAGCAATGTCGTAGATCGCGCGGGCCACTTCCAGCTTGCGCTCGGCGGTTTTCGCCATGCCCTGCCGGTCGATGGTGAGGGCGACCACTGCCGCACCATGCTCGACGGCCAGGGGCAGGACCGCGTCGACCCGCTCGCGCCCGTTTTCGAGGTTGATGCTGTTGATGATGGCGCGGCCGGGATATACTTCGAGCGCGGCCTCGATCACGTCGGCCTCGGTGCTGTCGATCATCAGCGGCACGTCCACTCCCATCGACAGCTTCTTGACCACCTGGCGCATTTGCTCGGCCTCATCGGGGCGCTCGGTGAGTGCGACGCAGACATCCAGGATATGCGCGCCCGCTTCGACCTGCTGGCGGGCGACCTGAAGGATCCCGTCATAGTCTTCTTCCAGCAGCAGGCGCTTGATCTTACGGCTGCCCTGGCTATTCACCCGCTCGCCGATCAGGGTGGGGGGCGGCGTCTGGCGCAGGGCCATCGCGCGCATGCCGCTCGAAGCGGCCGGTTCGGGCTGGGGCCGCCGCTGAACCGGCGGGCGTGTCTGCGTCGCAGACCCCTTGACGCGCTCAATCAGCCGCGCGAGGTGATCGGGCGTGGTGCCGCAGCAGCCGCCGACGATGTTCACCCCCCAGTCGACAAACTCGCTCAATATCTCCGCGAAGGGGTCCGGCTGCATCGGGTAGACGGCATTCCCCTCAACGTTGATCGGCAGGCCGGCGTTCGGCAGCACGCTGATCGGGCGGGTGCTGTGCTCGGTCAGGTATTTGACCGGCTGCGCCATATGCTCCGGGCCGGTCGAGCAGTTCAGGCCGATGACGTCGATCGGAAGGGCTTCCAGCGTGGTCAGCGCGCTGGCGATGTCTGTGCCGAACAGCATCCGCCCGCTGGTGTCCAGCGTGACCTGGACCTGCAGCGGCACGCGCACCCCCGCCGCCGCAAAATAGCGCTGGATGCCCGCGACGGCGGCGCGAACCTCAAGAATATCCTGGCTCGTTTCGAGCAGAAGCACGTCGACACCGCCTTCGACCAGGCCGCGCGCCTGCTCGGCGAAGACATCGGCCAGCTCGTCGAACGTGATGTTGCTCAGGTCGGGGTCATCCGAACTGGGCAGCTTGCCAGACGGCCCCATGCTGCCCGCCACATAGCGCGGGATGCCGGTCTTGGCCGCGAACTCATCCGCCACTTCGCGCGCCAGCCGGGCCGCCGCCCGGTTGATCTCCAGCACGCGATCCTGCAGGCCGTATTCCGCCAGCGTCAGGCGGTTGGAGCGAAAGGTATCGGTCTCGATCACCTCGCTGCCGACCTCCAGGAACGAAGCATGGATGGCGCGGATGACATCCGGCCGGGTGATGACCAGATAATCGTTGCAGCCGTTGGTGCGCTCTCCGCCAAAATCGTCCGCCGAGAGATTGAGCGCCTGAATGCTGGTTCCCATCGCGCCGTCGTAGATCAGGACGCGTTCGGCGATGGCGTCGAGATAGCGCCGGTTGGTGTAAGATGGGCGATGCGTAGTCATGGCTGCGTTGTGTCCATTCTGAGTTGTTCGCTCAATAAATGATGCCCCGTACACAGCAGGGGCATCATATACCGTGTGGTTCTGTGGCCCCTCATCTTCCAGAGTCACTCTGCCGGATTTGGCACCATGCGGGCCGGGTTTGGCGCTGCGCAGGTTGCCGCGGTTTCACAGGGCCGGTCCCTCCACCGCTCTTGATGAGAGAAAAGCTTACGTGTGATGGTAGCATATCCGCGATTGGATGCCAACAATTCTGGGCTGGCGTTGGCGGGAAGTCAAGTATAATTACGGGCGGTAGAAGAACCTTGCCGCACCGGTGAGCGGCGCTCTGTGAGGACGGAAGACACCATGCACATCGATCTGGCCCTGCTTGGGTATGGGAATGTGGCGCGGGCGCTGGCACGCCTGCTGATGCGCAAAGAAGCGACGCTGCGCGAGGAATTCGGCCTGACTTTCCGGGTGA
>DYEN01000126.1 GCA_020725705.1 Anaerolinea sp. | reverse complement strand
GTCTCGCTCGATACGCTCGATGGTACGGACCATGATCGGGTCGTCCGGCGCCAGCAAGCCGAACGGCACGGCGGCGGCAATCAGGTTGGCGTCCACCGCGTCACGTCCGACTGACTTCGCCAGCTCGCCGCCCGGCGTCAGGCCGCGCTCCAGCACGAACGCGCGGATTGCCTGGGCTGCCGCCGAGCAGTCCAGCCCCGGCACCAGCCGTTCCGCCGCCCGCAGCCCGCCGTAGATCGCGGCCAACGTGCTGATATGCACATCGTTGGGCAGCTCTTCCCAGCAGTCGTAGCACGGCAAGCGCCACAGCGCCGCCAGATAGCGCGCCACCAGCCGGACCGCGCGCTCCCATTCCAGCGGCAGCGGGCGCAGCCGGAAGCGGTCGACGAACGCGCTCAACGACCACAGCCACGCGCCCGGCCCGTCGAGCTGGAACTCCGGCCAGCCATCCGGCCCGTCGTGCCCCTGTGCGTCGTAGCGGGTGTTGAGCGCGTCGTGGGGGTCGATGGGCTGCCCCGCTTCGGCGCGGGCGATGCAGCGTTCCAGCCCGTCCGCCCGGCGCAGGATGACACGCACGCACCAGTCGTGGAAGCTCTGCGCGCTTTCCCACTGGGCCGCCATACTCCCATCGTGCTGAATCGGCGCGATCTCGCCGTCCAGCATCAGTGCATAGGCGATAAACGCGCCATCCCGGAACCACGAGAACTGGTAATCGGGCATGAACGGCCCGGCCAGATAGGCACCGCCCGGCTGCTGGTGCGCCAGGATCACCTGGCGGCTGCGCGTGATCAGCGTGTCGGAGAAGCGAGAAATTGTCATGCCGTCACTCACCGCCCTCGTAGTCCACCACCACCATCGTCCAGTAGTCCAGCTGCGGGACGCTGAAGCGGATCAAGGCGCCGGATCCGTCCTCGCCTGCCTCGAACGCCACCGGTTGCGGCGCGATCGAGGCGGCGTCGGGCGAGGCCAGCCACACCCGTACCACTGGGCGATCCACCCGCAGCGTGACCGCCAGATCGCGCAGCGGCTCCGGCCCCTGGAAGAGCGTTTCAAGCCACTTGCCGTGCGCCAGCCCCATAAAGTTGACGAGACTGAATGTTTCGCGCTTTGCCCCCCGGCGGACGATCACCGCGACGCGGTTCTTAGAGACGGTGCCATCCGTCCGCACCCCCGCAATGGTCAGCGCCCCGGCACGCGCTTCGGTCGCGTCCTGCGTCCCGACGCCGAGCACCTCTTCGTAGCGCACCAGGAAGTCGTAGGCCCGCTGCATGATGGCCTGCATGGCCTCGTTCATCTGCCCAAACTTGGGAAAGTACGGGTC
>DYEN01000125.1 GCA_020725705.1 Anaerolinea sp. | reverse complement strand
GCGCCGCGGTGGTCACGCGCTTTGCGCTGCAGGCTCCGGACCGTGTTCCGCGCCTGATGGCAGTCAGCCCGCCGCTGTTCTGGATGCCGCCCGCGCCGGAGACTGCGCCGGCGCCCCCCGCCCCGGCAGCCGGCACGCCGCCGGCTTCGGGTGATGGCACGGTGGACAGTGAAGCGGAGACGATCGGCCTGCGCACCGAGGATATGGCGGCGCGGCTGCGCGCGGCGCTGGAACGCGAGGCCGCCCAGCGCGACGCCGCGAGCCAGGTGCCGCCCGCCACCGATCCTCAGCCGGTTGTACCCCGCGCCAACCCCCTGCGCCAGCGGCTCGATACGCTGGACCCGGTGGCGCTGCTTCACCAGCACGTCGAGGCGGGCGCGGACCTCAACAAGCTGCTGGTCGAGGTGCGCAAAGCCGATCCGCTCGCCGTGGCGCAGACGATTGAGACGCTGGCCGGGGTAGACACGCTGCGCGAACTGCAACGGCTGGCGATGCCGGTTCTGGCGGTCTATGGCGGTGGAGATACGCTGCTGCCCAAGCCGGACGACGCGATGCTCGCCGCGCTGCGTGACGGGAACCGTCCCTTCCACGCGATTGAGTTGCCGGGGTTGCGTCACTTCCCGATGCTGGATGACATTGCCACCTTCAACCGCCTGCTGATGGACTTCCTCGAGGCGGCTGACCCGACCCGCGTCACGGTCAAGGAGCGCTGGGAGCGCCGCGTGCGCTAGCCGGCGTGCGGCGTCCACCAGTTGGCAGAACTCCGCCGCGCTGCTATAGTAAATAATGACATCAGTTCGCCCGGGGGAGCTTGGGTTAGCCAGGCTGAGAGGTGCATCCGTCAGACGATGCCGACCCCAGGACCTGATCCGGGTAATTCCGGCGTAGGGAGGAGCGGCATGGCACATGACCTGAAACCACTCGCTGCGCCGCGGGTGGTTTTTGTTTGGGCGATCGCGCGCAGGGAGCAGAATGCGGGCGCTGGTTTTTGCAAACGGGGAAATGACCGATGGCCCGGCGGTGCAGGCCGCGCTGGACGGCGCGCGCGACGCCCTGGTCATCGCAGCGGACGGCGGAGCGCGTCTGGCGCTGGCCTGCGGCGTGACGCCCGCGCTGGTGATCGGCGATTTCGATTCGCTGTCGGATGCAGAAGCCGAGCATTTGCGCGGGCTTGGCGCGGCCATCGAGCGCGTCGCTGCGGAGAAGAACGAAACCGACCTGGAGCTGGCGCTGCTGGCGGCGGCACAACGCGACGCAGACCCGATCGATGTGCTCGGCGCGGCGGGGGGCCGGCTCGACCAGATGCTCGCCAACCTCTATCTGCTTGCCATGCCCGCCCTGCGCGCCCGGCTCGTGCGCATTATCGACGGGCGCCAGACGCTGTGGCTGATCGGCCCCGGACAGCATCGGATCGACGGCGCACCCGGCGACACCCTCTCGCTGATCCCGCTCACGCCTGAAGCGGCGGGGATCACCACCCAGGGGTTGCAGTATCCGCTGCGTGGGGAGTCGCTTTACATCGGCGCGGCGCGCGGCGTGAGCAACGTCTTGCTCGGTAGCGAGGCACAGGTGACGCTCGGCGCGGGGCAGCTTTTTGTGGTGCATACGGTGGGACGAGCGTGACAATGTCCACTCCTTTGACCCATCCGGCGGTTCGCCGCTGGCAGACGCTCTTTCAGGATGTCACCCGCGCGCTGGTGCTGGTGGTTGTGGGCGGGCTGGCGCTGACCATGTTCGTGACCGGCACGGCCCAACTGGTGCGCGAGGCCACCGAGACCAAGAACCTGAGTCTGGAAGATATCTTCCCCTCGCCGCGTGCCATCGCCGGCGCGTGGCAGGCGCATCAAGATCTGCTGCTTCAGCAACATATCCCCCAGACGCTGTGGGAAACACTGGCCGGCCTGTCGATCGCCCTGGTGTTGGGGCTGGTCATCGCCGCGCTGATGGATTTCTCGACCGTGCTGCGCTGGATCCTCTATCCGATTCTGGTGGTGTCGCAGACCATCCCCATCTTCGCCATCGCGATTCTGCTGATCCTGATCTTCGGCTTCGGGACCGGCCCGAAGATCATGGTGGTCGTTCTGTTTTGTTTCTTTCCGATCGCGCTCAACACCTTCGCCGGGCTGCAAGGGGCCGATCCGGAGCTGATCTCGCTGCTGCGCGCGATGGGTGCCAACTCGTTCCAGACATGGACCAAGGCACGCCTGCCCGCCGCCATGCCCGCGTTCTTCAGCGGGCTGCGCATCGCGGCCACGTACAGCGTGGTGGGTGCCATCTTCGGCGAGTACATCACCGCGCAGTACGGGCTGGGGGTCTATCTCAAGCGATCGTACAGCAGCTTCCGGCTGGATCAGGCGTACCTGGCGATCCTGCTTACGGCGCTGTTAAGCATGCTGCTCGTGCTGCTGGTCAATCTGGTCGAGCGGCTGACTCTGCGCTGGTACTATACCGCGCGCCGCACGTCGTGGCGTGGGCCCGGCATCTACTGAGCGTCGATCGGTACCCGAGTGAGTGTTTGGAAAGGAGCGAATCATGTATCGAAAACTCGGTGTGCTGAGCGCGGTTGCACTGTGCGTCCTGGCGCTGGCTCTGCCTGCCCGCGCGCAAGATGACGAAGAGCTGGCGCAGTACCTCGGCGGGGCGACCGAGTTCGCCCGTGCCGACGAGCGGACCGCTGTCACGCTGGTGCTCGACTGGGTGCCCAACACCAATCACCTGGGGTTCTACGTCGCCCAGGCGCTCGGTTACTATGACGAAGCCAACCTCGATGTGACCATCCAGGAACCGACCGATCTCCAGGTGGAGACGGTGGTTGTCAGTGGCGCGGCGGAGTTCGGCGTGAGCTATCAGGAAGTGGCGACCTATGCGCTGGCGGACGAGACGCCGATCATCTCGCTGGCCGCGATCATCCAGCACAACACGTCCGGCTTTGTGACGCTGCACGATCAGGACCCCATCGAGCGGCCCGCCGACATGGCCGGGCTGGTCTACGGCGGCTTCGGCCAGCCGGACCTGGAGCTGGCGGTGCTGAACCGGCTGCTGGAGTGCGACGGCGCGGAGCCGGGCACGATTGAGTATGTGGATGTGGGCTATGCGGATGCCATTCCGCTGATGGAGCGCGATCGCTTCGACCTGGTGTGGATTTATTATGCCTGGACCGGGATCGAAGCCGAGCTGCGCGGCGTGGACCTGGACGCGATCATGCTGATGGACTACCTCGACTGCGTGCCCGACTACTACACGCCGATCCTGATCACCAGCCACACCATGGTTGAGGAACAGCCGGATGTGGTCGCCGCGTTTGTCCAGGCGACGGCGCGCGGTTTCGCCTATGCCATCGCCTATCCGAACGAGGCAGCGGACATCCTGCTTGAGGCGGTCCCGGAGCTGGACGCGGATCTGGTGCACGCCAGCGCGGAATGGCTCGCCGGGCAGTTCATGGCCGACGCGCCGCGTTGGGGCCAGCAACGGGTTGAGGTTTGGCAGGGGTTTAGCGACTTCCTGGTGGAGCATGGTATTCTGGACGAGGGGATCGACGCGGAAGCCGCCTTTACGAACGACTTCCTGCCGGGAACAGTTGACGAGGACGCCGGTTAGCGGCACGGGAGACGGTGCGGCCCTTTGATGAGCGAGCGGCCCTGTATCGAAGTGCGCGCGGTGAGCAAGACTTTCCGCAACGATGGGCGAGTGGTCCAGGCGCTGGCGGATGTCAGCTTCACCGCGCGCTCCGGTGAGTTCGTGACGATCATCGGTCCCAGCGGCAGCGGCAAGAGCACGCTCTTTAACCTGATCACCGGCCTGACCGAGCCGGACACAGGCGAGATCTTGATCGATGGCCGCCCCGTCCGGCGCGATACCGGCCTGGTGGGCCTTATGCCGCAGCGCGACCTGCTGCTCCCGTGGCGTACCGTGCTCAACAACGTGATCCTGGGTCCGGAGCTGGACGGCGTCTCGAAGCGGGCGGCGCGCCGCCGCGCGCGCGAGATGATGCCGCTCTTTGGGTTGGCCGGCTTCGAGAACGCCTATCCCGACACGCTCTCGGGCGGGATGCGTCAGCGGGCCGCGCTGCTGCGTACCTTCCTGACCGATCGCGATATCCTGCTGCTGGACGAGCCGTTTGGCCCGCTGGACGCGCTCACCCGGCGCGAGCTGCAGCGCTGGCTGCTCGACATCTGGCACCGGTTCCGCAAGACGATCCTGTTCATCACGCACGACGTGGAAGAAGCGGTGTACCTGGCCGACCGTGTGCTGGTCATCAGCGCGCGGCCGGGGCGCATCGTCAAAGAGCTGACGGTCGATCTGCCTCGCCCGCGCAGTTCGATCTCGCTGCTCTCCGAAGACCTGCGCCGGCTGGAAGCCGAGTTGCTTGAGGCGCTCGAAGTCAACGGCCCGGCCTCTGCTCCGGCGCGCGACGAAAGGAACCCCAATGGCTCATGATCCCGCAGTCGAGGCGTACTGGCAGGGCTTTCTGGCGACGCTGCCGCCGGACGCGCCCCGCCCCGCCGGCTACAGCGCCTGGGGGTTTGGCGACAGCCCCGAAATGGCCGACGAGCTGGGGGCGCTGGTGCGCGACGGCATCAAGACCGCGACGTGCGGCCTGCTGTGGGAATACGAGGCCGATGGTGACCCGCTGCCCCAGGTGGACGAGTACAGCGTGATCACCGGCGGGGATGGCTCGCCGCTGTGCATCATCGAGACACTTGAGGTCGCGGTCCGGCCCTTCAACACAGTCGACGCGCAGTTCGCCTACGACGAGGGCGAGGGCGACCGCTCGTATGCCGACTGGCGCGCGGGGCACTGGCGCTTCTTCTCACGCGCCTGCGAGCGTATCGGGCGCCAGATCGACGAGATGATGCCGATCGTCTGCGAGCGGTTCCGCGTGGTCTACCGGGGTTGAGCACCTGCCTGAAAACTGATGCGCTTCTAACGCGGGCGATAACCTGATTCTAACCTTGATCGCGTATGATAAAGACATCCGAGCACCGGGCCGGAAACCGGTACGGGCCGGCTGCCGGATGCCTTTGCAGGAAGCGAGTAGCAAGGATAGATGAGCATGGCAGCGCCTGTTATCGCTGATACCAATGAGATGTCGCCCGAAGTTCGGGAACTGCTTGACCAGCGCATTGCCGAGCTGGTTGACCTGATTCGCAGCCACTACCGCCGGATCGAGGCGCTCAACGCCCGTATCGAGGAAGCCAAGGAAGAACTGCGCGTACTGTTGGAGCAGCGCGGCGAGAACTGGTCGGACGATGAGGGCTACGCGCGGCTGGTCAGCGAAGGTGTGCGCCGCTGGTACGACACCCAGGCGCTGGATCGCCTGGTGATGAGCGATCCGCTGCGTCACGGATGGTTGGTCGATTACCGGCGCGAGACCCCCATTCGCGGCGGTGTGAAAGTTCGCTGAGCGCGACCGCGCGGCGCGTCAAAAGCCGGCGGGCGAGCCGGGGTGAGGGGACGCGCCCTCTCCGGCTCGCCCGCTGGTACTTTTTCTGCATTGTGCCGGGGCGGCGTTCCATCTATAGTAAGAAATGATACGCTCTGCCTGGATGAAATTAGTATGACGCTTGACGATCTGCACAAGCTGCCCCCTCAGGCTCTTGAGGTGATCCGGTTTCTGGCCGGGCGCGACTATGCCGCGGCGAACGAGATCGCCGCGGCGACAGGGCTGAGCGACCGCGCCTTTGGCAAGGCGATCCGCGCGTTGGTGACGCGCCGCCTGGCGGAGATGCCCGCTCAAGGCATCTACCGGCTGTCTGAGCGGGGGCGCGAGGCGCTGGCCGGTTTGGGGTCCGGGGGCGGTGATGGGCGCGCCGCAGCTGCCGTGTCGCCCGCCGCACCACCGGACACGCAACCCGCGCCATCCGCCCGCCCGGAGCGCCGGCTGTCGGTGCTGGTGGCGCGCGAGTGGGTGCGGCATCTCCCTGCCAAGCTGATGGTCGGCTTCGATTCGGCGCCCGATGGCTCATCGGATGCCCCGCAGCGCTTGCGGCTGCGCGTGCGGGCGCCCGGCTGCCTGGTCGAGCCGGACGAGCACTGGCTGGACGTCCCGCCGGGCCGACCCGCCGGTCCGGTGCAGTTCCGCCTGACGCCCCACGAAGGGCACCGGATTCGCGTGCGGGTCGAGGTCTATGCCGGGCAAGCCGGGGACGGACTGCTGGGCGGCCTGTATTTTGAGGTGCCGGTCAACGACCTGCCCACGCCGCACAGCGCCCAGTTTCATGCGCTGGGGGCGGCGGTTCCGCTGCGTTCCGGCGCGTAGCGGGCGCGTGCCCGCCGGCCTCGCATGCATTTCGGCGCGAACCGACTATAATCTCAAGCACGCTATGTCTGCGGTTCATACGACGAAAGCGTGCTCTGAGTCATGGAGATCGGCCTGCCACCCCGACGCCTGTTGGGAGCCGCCGCCATCGCTGTGCTTGTTGTGGCGATGGTGGCTTTCCCCGCGCCCGCCGACGGCATGGCTGCCCTGGGGTCTGGCTGGCTGGCGATCGTCACCGCGCTGAGCCGGCTGTTCGGGCGGCGCGCTCCGGCGGAAAGCGATGTGGAGTCCGAACTGCGCAAGTTCTCCCGCGCTGTCGAGCAAAGCCCTAGCACGGTTATGATCACCGATGTTCACGGGAACATCGAGTACGTCAACCGCAAGTTCACCGAGCTGACCGGCTACACGCTGGACGAAGTGCGGGGGCGCAACCCGCGCTTTCTCAAGTCCGGCCACACACCCCCCGAGGAATACGCCCGGCTGTGGCGCACCATCAGCAGCGGCGGCGAGTGGCGCGGCGAGCTGCTCAACGTCAAGAAGAACGGCGAGCTGTACTGGGAGTCCGCCCTGATCGCGCCGATCAAGAACGCCGAAGGCCGGATCACGAACTATATCGCGCTGAAGGAAGACATCACGGCGCGCAAAGAGATCGAAGAAGCGCAGCGCGCCGAGCATGCCTTCGCCGCCGCGCTGAGCCGCATTTCCGCTGCGCTGAACAGCACGCTCGACCTTGACTCCGTCCTCGACATGATCCTCGCCAGCTTCGACGACCCGGTCGTGCCGCACACCGTCGCCACGCTGGCGCTGATTGAGGACGGGGTTGTTCAGGTGGTGCGCGCCTGCCCGCATTTGACCGAGGCGCACGGGCCGTTGCTCAAGCCGGCGCTGGTGCACGCCGCGCCGCTGCTGCAGCGGCTGGTGTTTCAACAGCAACCGGTGGTGGTGGCCGACACGCTGACCGACCCTGACTGGCAGGCCGCGCCCGGCACGGAATGGGTGCGCTCGTACCTGAGCGCACCAATCCGCAGCGAGGGCCGGGTGATCGGGCTGTTCAGCTTTTACAGCGCCAGGCCGGGCTTTTACGCGCCGCTGCACGCCAGCCGCGCCCAGGCCTTCGCCGACCAGGCGGCGATCGCGCTGCGGAACGCCCAGCTTTACGACGCGGTGCGCGTCCACGCGGACACGCTGGAGCGGCAGGTTGCCGAGCGCACGGCGGCCCTGGAACGCGAGCGCGCGCTGCTGCAAGCCATTCTGGACGCGATGGGCGAGGGGGTGCTCTACGTCGAGAAGAACACGATTGTCTATGCCAACCACGCGCTGGCCGATCTGCTCGGCCTGCCGCTCGACAGCCTGCTCAACGTGGAAATCGACGCACTCTATTCGCGCGTGGTGCGCGCCGGGCCGGGGTTCGCCGGGCTGCGCGAGGCGGTCAATGCGGCACTGGAGCGTCGCGGCTTGTGGAGCAGCGAGCTGGCATTGGAGCGCGCTGATGGAAGCGCGGTGGATGTGGCGGTGGTGACAGCGCGCGTCAGCGACGCCAGCGGTGCGCCGCTCGGACGGGTGAGCGTGCTGCGCGACATCAGCCGCGAGAAGTCGCTCAACGAGCAGCGCGAGCGGTTCCTGCGGCATGCCGCCCACGAACTGCGCACGCCGATCTCGAACTTCAAAACCCGGCTGTATCTGCTGCGCCGCCAGCCGGAGAAGCTGTTCAGCCACCTCGACGTCATGGAGCGCGTGGCCGATGAGATGACCGAGCTGGTCGAAGACCTGCTGGATATCTTCCGGCTACAGCGCGGCGCCGCTTCTGTGCGGCGCGAGCAGGTCGATCTGTGCAGGCTGCTGCGCGCCGTACTTGCCGCCTGCAAGCCCGCCGCGCAGCACCAGCAGGCCGAGCTATGCGCCGAGCTGCTTGACGAGCCGGTGTGGATCTGCGCCGACGAGGGCCGCTTGCAGCAGGCGCTCTCACGCCTGGTGGCGAACGCGCTCTATTCGGCGGGCGAGGGCGGAGTGGTCGAGGTGGCGCTGTCGGTCGAGCCGGATGGCGGCCCGGCCGTGATCACGGTGCGCGATAGCGGCCCCGGCCTGTCCGCCGATGAGCTTCGGCACATCTTTGAGCCGTTCTACCAGATCGGCCAGGGGACGCAGGGCGAGGGGGTGAGCCTGGGGCTGACGCTAGCACGCCAGATCATCGAGCTACACCAGGGTACGATCCAGGCCGAGAGCCTGGTCGGCGGGGGGATGGCTTTTGCCGTCCGGCTGCCGGTCGACACCGAATGCCCGGAGCACGATCTCGGCACCTCGCCACGCAACAACACCGATTGAACAGCTATGCAGATCACCGTCATCAAAAACGACCACCGCGGGCGCGAGGTGTGGCGCTATCACGGCACGCTGCTAGAGCGCGGCCCGACATGGATCAGGTTGGAAGCGTTCTTCAACCGGCCGGATGTAGTCACCGACTACCACATCTTCCGCCAGGGCGACCGCTTCATCGAGTGGTTTTACACCGACCGCTGGTACAACATCTTCGAGATGTACGGCGCAGCTGATGGGCGCCTGGTGGGCTGGTACTGCAACATCACCCGCCCGG
>DYEN01000124.1 GCA_020725705.1 Anaerolinea sp. | reverse complement strand
TGTCGAGGCGCCGGCGCTCATCCTTGCTGAGCATGTACTGCCACCAAGCGTCCGAGCCAGCGAAGCCGTGCCCCCTCGGCCAGGGTGTCACATCCATCACGGGTCCTTGATCGTTGAGAGCCATCTCGGAGTTCTCCTGCTTCATCGAAGTGCACGTCGTTGAAAGCGTGACAGACGAAAGAGAGTAGCGACGTAAGCCTTGCGGCTTACGGGCTACCGGCAGAGGCGCTAATGGCCACAGCGGCTTCGGGTGCCAGAACCACGGACAGCGCGAGGATGGTGACCAGGCCGAACAGGACGACCAGGGCGACGGTGCGCGCCGGCTTCGCAACCAGCCACAGCACCACGGCTAACAGAACGTTCTTAGCATTGCTCAACATGGTGTATCTCTCCTCGTTTCAGTTTTGTCTGTGCCAAAGACAATCCCAAAATAACCTGGGGTGCGCAACAAAGTGCTTACCAAAATTCTGAAGAACGTAAAAAAACCGCCGAATCGGGCGGTTCATGACAAAAGTCATACAATTTTAGTGACGATCGGCTATTTGAGAAGACGCTGAGCCAAAGCGATCGTTTCTTCCGAGGGTTCTACGCCGAGTTCTTCCTGCAGCAGCTCTTCCAGGCTCTGCAGGTGACCGAGCACCAGCTTGCGCTCCCCCATCTGGGCATAGCACATCATGATGGCGCGGTGAATGTCCTCACGATAGGGCTCTTCCTCCAGCGCGCGTTTGTATGCGTTAACCGCGCTCGGCAGGTCATTGCGCGCCCTGGCGCACTCGCCCAACCCGATTAACGCTTCGAGGTACGCTTCACGCAACGACTCGCGCAGAGGGATGACCCAGTTCGGATCAAGCGAAGGCAGAAAATCCCCACGATACAGATCGACCGCGCGTCGCCACAGGTCTTCGGTTCGCGCATCGCGCGCCGGCAACAGGCGCGCCTGGCGGGTAAGCGTTTGCAGTTCGTGGGCATCGCACCAGAGATCGATATCGGGATTGATCTGGTACAGTTCGTCCACGAACATAATCACGTTCTCGCCCAACGCCTGGCGCGCGCGATACAGCGTAGTATGGAAATTCGATCGCACACGCTTGAGAGAGCTGTCCGGCCAGAAAGCCAGGCTGATTCGCTCGCGTGTTTCCGGGCCAAAGAACAGCAGATAAAGAAACATCTCGCGTGCGGCGGTTGCCCGCCACTCCGATGTTGGGATGCGCACCCCATCGCGCTCGATGATCTCAACTCCGAGTGTACGCACCCGCAGGCTATATGTCTGCTGTTCGAGCGCCAGTCCGCTCGGTCGGACGCTCACGGTTCCCTTCGACCGGACTTCTTGCAGCCGCTTCAGGTCGCGGGCTAACACTCCGTAGGAGTCCAGATCTGAACTGACAAAGGCGAGCAGATTCGGTGTATGCTCAACCTCAGCGGCAAGGGGCTGAGCGCTGCCGATTTGCTGCGCGGTACGAACGCCGGTCTGTAAGTAATTCGCCGCAATCCGATGCTCCCCACACAGCAACGCTACAGCTGCCGCCATTCCCAGCGTACGGAGCAACTCGATCCGCACACCGTGCTGCTGGAGCTGCCGCGTGATGTCATCAAGCTGCATCAGTGCTTCCGAGGAGTTGCCGCTGTACGCGCGTGCCGCCCACAGCGCTGCCTGTGCAAATCGGCTCTCAACCAGAGCGCCGTGCTGCTCTGCTATGTCGACGGCTTCCTGACTCAACGCGGCGGACTCGTTGTACTTCCCTTCCCAACGGCGCAGGATCGCCAGGCCGGTCAGGATCGCACAGCGTAATGTCGGCTCACTGGTCCCCGACAGGTCCAGTGCCTGGTGATAAAGCCGGGACGCCTCGTCAAACACGCCCAAATCCCGTTCCAGGTCGGCAAGACCACCCAGCACATAACTTTCAGCGCGCTGGTATGGCACACTTGCCAGAACGCTCAAACCTTCACGATAGGTGGCACGCGCTTGGCGGTAATCGCTGGCATAATGATATGAATAGCCCAGATTGTTCAGCGCGAGCGCAAGGGCCCCCGCACTCCCCAATGAGCGCCGCAGTGCAACAACTTCCTGCAAGCACGCACTGGCCTCTTCCAAACGGCCGACATGCTCATAGGCAAGCCCAAGATCCTGCAACACGTTCGCCAGAGCGTAAGCATCGCCATCCACCCGATGCAGCGGAACAGCTTCCTGTAAGTATTGAAGCGCGGTTTCTGCGTCGCCGCGCCTGAGGTGGGCCATACCAACTACCCGCAACGCGCGCCCACGTTGGATTGACTCTTCAGGGATTTGCTCCAACACTGCCATAGCCTGCTCAGCCGCTTTGCGGTACTGCCCGCGCTGCAAATTTATTCGCGCACCTTGCAGCCGCACATCAACCAGCCCGGCACTGTCCTGCTGCTCTTCAAAACCGCGCTCAGCAAGCTCGAGTTGGAACTCCGCTTGTTCATACTCATACCGGTCAGTGTGAATGAGCGCGCACACATATGCCAGCCGCGGGGCCATCACAGCCACCTGCTGAAGCTCGTTGCTCCACCGAATCAGTGACTCCGTTTTCCCCTGGGCGAAGAACGACGCCGCGACCCGATCACCGAGCGCAGCCGCCCGTTCGTACAGCTCCGCGTCCAGATAGTGCTCAAACGCCTCTTCGAGATCGCCTGTTTCCTCAAACCAGCGCGCCGCTTTCACATGCAGACTGTAATACTGGTCCGGCGAAACTTTCTTCAGCCTGCTCTGCAGGAAATTGCGGAACAGCGTGTGGTAGAACAACCCATCCGGCGCTTTGGAGAGAAACAGATTGCGGATCTGCGTCTCAACCAGCCATTCAGACGCATCCGTCAGGCCCAACGCGTTCGCGCATAGCTCCGGCGTGAGCCGGCGCAGCGTCGATGACGCCAGCAGGAAATCGCGCAGGCGGGGCGGCTGTGCTTCGAGCATCGAGCTGGCGAGCGCATCGAAGAGCGCCTCGGGGCCTTCGCCACCGTCCAGCATCGCGCGCTCAAGCTCCGCCGGGAGCGGCTGGAGCGCCAGCGCGATCCCGGCAGGCCAGCCCTCAAGTCGGGTCACCAGCTTGTGCACTTCGGCGACGGAAGGCGCCGAGGCCTGAGCCTCGTGTGCCAGAAAGTAGACTTCATGTGGTGTCAGGCGAAGCTGCTCCTGGCCGATAGCCTGCACCTCACGGCGGGCGATCATCTCGGCCAGCGGCAGATCCGGGAGCATCCGGCTGATGATGATCAGATGCACCTGACGCGGCAGCAGCGCAACCATCTCCCGGAGCCACACCTCAGCGGTAGATGACCCCGCGATCTTCTGCACATCATCGAGCAGGTAGATGATGTCTTCCGTTACGTTATCGCGCAGAAAATCTGTGATCAGGGCCGCCAGCTCACCAGGGGGATAGCCATGCGGGGAAGGCAAACGCCGGATGCCCGGCGCGATCGGTTCCAGCGCCACCAGGCAGCGATTGTAGAGATTCGGCAGGTCGCGGTCCCGGTCCTCGATAGTCTGCCACACAACCGGACAACGTGCCTGACGGACAAACTGCGCGGCCAGAGTGGTCTTCCCATAGCCGGGTGGGGCGCTGATCAGCGTCAGCTTGTATTCGAGCGCCGCCTGAAGCTTCTCGATCAGGCGGGGCCGGTTGATGATGCCTGACGCATACGGCATCTGTGCGTTGTCTTGGAACGTTGTAGATGACATGATCAGGCCCAAGCTGACTTCATTGGCTGATGCTTGACAGAGCCTCATCATTCCGGATGGGAACAGCCTTCAGCCAGTGCGAACCATTAGAGCACAAGTTGTCCAAGTCGCCAACTCAGTGCCTTCCCTTGGCCCCGCCGTCTGGCCGCACAGCATGCAGGGCTTCCAAGCTTGTACCTATCATGCGCAGGCGTCGTATTGGTTATATGAACACTTCCTACTCCGCCTGATATTCTGTCACTATCAGCATCCCTCGCCATGATGCCCGTCTATTATTAGCCAGTCTAGCACCAGGCCCGAATCGGCGCAAAGCGGCCGCAACAGCCCGCGTGAGTCTGTGCAAAAAGAGCGACCGCCCGTGTCTGGGCGGTCGCTCCGACCCTGCCACAATAAGGCCAGATCATCCCTGGCGGATGGTCAGCACCTCTTCTTCGGCGGGCGAAGGTGTGACCTCGAACTGCGCCTCGTATACCTTGCGCAGCGCATCTTCAGGCGAATAGACCGTGCTGCGCAGCCGGGCAAGCACCCCCGTGATGGCAGGCGCCGCAAACGATGTCCCCGCCCAGCGTGCCCAGCCATTCTCATTGCGCTCACCATCCGGAAATGCACCGATATACACCCCCAGCACCCCCTGCTCTGGATCGGCCGGACCACCCGGCGAGGCATCGCCGCCAAAGGTCGCGATCCCGATGCGCGAGGGGCGGTCTGCCAGATTGGAATAGTCCGCCGGAGATCCGTCCGAGCGCAGCGCCCCCACGCCGATCACACTATCAAGCGCAGCGGGCTGGCGGGCATGAGGACGGTTCCCCGGCTGAGCGTCATTTCCGGCAGCAGCCACAATCAGGACGTCTTCACTTTCCAGCGCCTCGCAGGCCCACGCCACCGGCCAGCCCATCCGCTCGATGAAGGCGGGGTCCGCAAACAGCCGGGCAGGCCCCAGCCGGGGTAGCTTATGCCCGCGCAGCGGCAGGCTCAGCGTCAGACTCATATTGACCAGCAAGGGCCGCGCCGGATCACGCTGCTGATATACGGTGTGCAACCCCTGCACGATCGTTTCCAGCGTTCCCACACCAAAGTCGTTGAGCACGCGCACCAGATGGAGATCGGCCCGGGGCGCAATTGAGTGAATGATCCCCGCCACAAACAGCCCGTGATCGGCCATGCGATAGCGGTGGGCGCCAAGCTGAAAACCGCCATCCTCAGAATTGAGCCGTGCGAACAGCGCGCCGTCCCCAGGGCTGAGGCGCAGGCGTGACGACGGCAGCGTGCCATTCGGCGCCAGAAGCCCGCGCAAGATCGGATGTTCGGACTGCCAGCGGTCGAACGCCTTCTTGAGTTCCTCGGGCGTGGGTGCTGTGTCCAGGATCGCGACCTCAACCCCATCGCCAGCGGACGTGCTGCCGAGCGGGCCGGGCAGCCGAAAGGAAAAGGGCGTTCCCGGCGCGTCCACCGCTGCCGTACTCCACCATGCCGGAGACGGCAGCCGGGCGGGCACTGGCTGTGCCCCCGGCCCACCCGTCCCAATGTGATACGGCGCGCCGCTCGCCAGCCAGTTCGGCGAGACGGTGCGCAGCATCACGCCTGCTACACCGCGATCATCGCCTGCCTGCAGCCGCCGATCCAGTTCCTCGACCAGCTCCAACAACCGCGCATCGTCCAGATCGAGATCGGCGAACAGGGTGGAATAGGCGCGACCGCGCCGGTCACTCTTTTCGCCGGGCAGTGCGGCCGGCGGTCGTCGGCCCAGCAGCGCGTGACTCAGACGCCGGCTTGGAAGCTGCGCCTGTTTGCGGTCGCTCGTATCTTCGCGTGGTGCGATCGTCCAGACGCGCTGTGCGTCGAAGCGAACCCTGGCGAGGCGATCATCTCCGCGCACCAGTGGATGCGCCTGCACCGCCTCGATCAGAGCATCTGGCCCAAGCGGCTCGTCATGCTCCACCAGAAACAAGAGTTGGCCCGGCGCGAAATAGACGACGTCCTGCTCATAGTCGAAAGATCCGATCGGTCTCATGCGCTTCTACTCCTTCGCGTGACGATCACCGGCGCTTGCCGACAGTGGCCGTGGATCGCCCACCAACTGAAACGCGCCCCAATAGGCCGGATGCGCCTCGCCATCCGACGACAGCAGCGCCTGCTGTGCGGCCCGCATCGCCGCCGCCTTGGACGCGCCCGCCCTCAATTCCTGATAGAAAGCCGTCATCCAGGCCGAGGCGAAGGCGTCATCCACATGCCACAGGCTGGTGAGCAGTGCCCCTGCGCCGGCGTACAGAAACCCCCGCCCCAGCCCGATCAACTCGTCGCCGGCTGCCACATGAGCCTGGCCGGTCTCGCAGGCGCTGAGAGTAACCAGCTCGTAACTGAGATCGTGTTGGAGCAGGTCGTCGGTAAACATCTGACCATCTGCCAGCTCGATGAACGAAAGATCCGGCTGGTCGATGCGGTGTTCGCCATGTGCCGCGATATGCAGCACCTGGCGCGGCGCCCGCGTGAGCTGCTCGCGCCGTGCAGCTGCATCCTGAAACAGGTCGCCGCCCATCATACGCCACACCGCCTCACCTTCACGCACGGTGTGCGGCAGCGCCCCTTCATCCGACCAGGCTAACACCAGCGCCCCCGGCGCTCTCTGCAGTGGTGGGCGGCACAGCAAGCCGGCAGCGGGCAGCGTGACCACCTCGGCCCGTTCGATCACGCAGCGCCCGGCGGCGTCAATCAGCAGGTGGAACGGGACATAGTGTAGGATGCCAAAAGGCACCACCACCAACCGCGCCGGGCTGGCAAAGCGCTCTATCAGCGGCGCGAGAAGCGCGTCGTAAAGGCGCCGCAGCAGTTGGCGGCCAATCATAGCCAGGCTGCGCGCGGCAGGCGAGCCCGGCTCTGCCCGCAGCGCGCACTGCACGTTGAAGCGGAACTGCTCGGCCAGCCGCTCGATCTCGCCTACAGTGGCGGACAACCGCGCAACCGACACGAACTGCTGCCCAATGGCAAACGCGTAGACCTGCACGCCGTCGATGTAGTATTCGACCAACAGCGTGTCATCCTCAAGCGCGGCCTGGATCATCTCGGAGCTGGGGACGTCGACGGCGCGCGCGTCTTCACTGGCTGTCAGATAAAGCTGTTCCGTCAAGGCACGCATCCGCCGCTCGCGCTGCGCCAGCTCGCGCTGCGCCTGGGCGCGGTCCATCCGCGCCTCAAGCCGGTCCGGATCCGGCTCGGCGTGTGCTGCCCGATAGTACCAGTGGTGCTCTGCGCGCAGGCGGTTAAGTTCGTCGATCAGGGCGCGTGTTTCCGCGTCGTCGACCGGCCAGCGCAGCGTTTCGCGGTTGGCAATATAGCTTAGCGAGACCTGCGCTTTGGCGCGCTCCAACGCCT